>VRUD01000010.1 GCA_019456305.1 Cytophagales bacterium
CAAAATTGTTGAAAGTTAGATGCTCCATTCCACCCGGTACCGATATAACCTTTGCTGCCAATAGAAAAACCGGCAGCGAAGCTCGTTGTCATTCCACCATAGTTTGCCTTTTGGGCCCAAGTATTACTGGTCCTATCATACTCCCAGAAGTCTTGTGTGATAGTTCCTATATCCCCGGTCCCAATATACCCTTTACTGCCTATTGAAAAACCAGTTGCCATGCGTCTTGCTGCACCCCCAAAGTTTGTCCTCTGTATCCAGGTGTTGCTGATCGTATCATATTCCCAGAAGTCTTGAAGGAAACAATTCGCCCCACAGCTATTCCCCGTGCCAATATATCCTTTGGGGCCGATGGAAAAGCCAACTGCTAAATACCTGGCCGTTCCGCCAAAGTTTGCCTTTTGGGCCCAATTATCCAAGATCGGATCATACTGCCAAAAATCTGTCCTGAAAGAGTCAACATCCGATCCGGTACCGATATACCCCTTGCTGCCGATAGAAAAGCCAACTGCCCCAGCCCTTGCAGTTCCACCAAAGTCTGCCTTAGATGTCCACGTATTGCTGCTCGTGTCATATTCCCAGAAATCCTGGTAGAGCGTTACTCCATCGCTACCTGTGCCGATATAGCCTTTGCTGCCGATAGAGAAGCCGACTGGGGCCGCCCTTACCGGCCCGCTAAGGTCTGCCTTCTGCGACCATGTGTTGCCAGGCATGTCATATTCCCAGAAATCTTTTTTGTAAGAACCATCATATCCTGTTCCGATATATCCTTTGTTGCCAATGGAAAACCCAACTGCTCCCCGCCTTGCGGTACCACCAAAGTTAGTTTTTTGGGTCCAGGTATTGCATTGGGCATAGGCCTCACCGCATCCTTCTCCTAAAAAGAGAGGAAAAAAAAGCAGGATTGACAAAAAAATGATTGATTTTTTCATAACTTTATTAATATCAATTTTTAGGTTGTATATTTTTTCTAACCAATAATCCAATTAGAACTCATCTGATAAAACCCCACTTAGCTTCTCATTCAGTTTGTCGCCATAGCGTTGATAAAGAAGATAATGAAAGGCTAGTTGAACCTCATCTGGATTATCGATCTCAAGGGAATACATGGGGTGTTCCTGTACGATGATGTGAAGACGTTCTCCTAACCAGGCATGGAGCGTTTTTTTTCCCTCTTGTTCGAAGAGCGTGCTCTGCCTTATTCCATAAATTGCTCCATCCATACTATATAATTTTGGATAATCCTGCTTTCGATAACCAGTATAACCAGTGAGGTATTGAGCAACTTCACCGGTGCTTTGGTCTTTAATAACCTTTGCCCATTCAGGCCTCAATCTTCCCTCCAGAGCGGTACAAATCGCGGTAGCATCAGGCAGTTCCTTAAAGCGTTTGATCACTTCATCAATCTGTCCTTCTTTTCTTATCGGCACATTACCCTGCATGGCGATCACTATGTCTGGCTTATATCCATCACGATCGTAGAGATGGCGGCATACGTGCCGGAATGCATCGTCAATGGCAGCTGTCGCTGTAGACAATTCAGCGGGTCGCTCAAAAAACTCAATATCATAGTTTTCAGCGATTTTCTTCAATTCAAGATCATTAGATGAGATCACTACACGATCAAGGAGCTTAGCTTGTAGCGCTGCCTCAATGGTATAGGCAAACATTGGTTTGCCCAGAAGTTCAAAATGATGTTTGTTTGGAAAACGCTTACTTCCTTTGCGTGCAGGAATGATGCCTAATACTTTCATCTAAAAAAATGCCTGAAATTTAAAATGCCTAAAATACTTAAAATTAAAAAGCAGTTAAAAATTTTAAGCATTTTAGGCATTTCTTAATTAAGGGCATCTCTAAAAACTACATATTTTTTAAAACACACCCCTTGCCCCTCTTGATAGAGGGGAATATATGGTGTAGTTTTTAGAGATGCCCTTAAGGAGGTTTACAGATCAGCTTTTGTTGCACCACGAACCATGGGTCTTTTCAGTTCCTGCTCTTCCCCGGTATGAGGGTGGCGGACAGTATTTTGAGCGCCAAGTTCTTTAATTGCCCACCAGGAGAGTTCAACAATCTCTTCATCGGGTAGATCACTGAAGTTGGTTCGTACATCTTCACCTTGCTCTCCTAAACGTATGAAATACTGTTCTATAATATCATCATCGGCCGGGCCTTTCTTTCCTGTTACTGACTTTCTGATCAGCCCCTTGTCGAGCGCTAATTGCCAAAATGTGGTAGCAGGATAGGCAGTAGTAAAGAATATCACTTCAGGATTTAAGCCAACTTTACGGCAAAAATCAACGGTTTCCTGCATGGTTTCACGCGTTTCGCCAGGTGAACCTATCATGAAAGAGCAGTCTGCGTAACCCAGTACACGTTGTGTCTCCTTAATAGCAATAACCATTTTTTCGAGTGTCTGGCCACTTTTGTCAATAGTTTTGAGAATAGTAGGGCTACCGGACTCAATGCCATAGCCGGCTTGCCGCATGCCGACTTCATAGGCTTGTTCCAGCATATTCGGCCTGCCATCACGTTTGGCGCGCAGTACATCATCAGCAATAATATTGGTTCGGCACGTGCAGCCCCACATCACTTCAAAACCCGTACTATTTTTACGCTGCCGCAATTCTTCACAAAATTCCAGTGCCCAGCGGTAATCGGTCATCAAAAGATCATCCAGAAAATGGATATAAACAACCTCATATCGCTCCTTCAGATACTGCATTTCGTCCACAACTTCCCGGGGACTTCGCAGCCGGTACAGCTTTCCGAGATAGGCGGCATAGCAGTAGTCACAAGCCCTTACTGCATAAGGACACCCGCGTGAAGCAATCATGGAGACACAGTACTTACCATCCTCAATGGCAGCTCCCTCCTTCCACTTGCTTTGCCAGTTAAGGTGTCCGACCGGGTTTGGCTTATATATTTCATCTATGGGCCATTCAGATCGCAGGGGCCAGGGCAAGTAATCCAAGCCTCGCTCCTTGGCCTGAACAGAGGGACGCTGCCCGTTGTTTTTAACTTCCCACTTCCCAGGTTTAATCTTATGCTTGTAGGCTATACCTTTCACACCTTCCAACGTTTCACCCGTCTCAAGCCGGTATAATACTTCGGAGAAGGTAACCTCTCCTTCCTCCTGTATGGTTACATCTATGGGAAGCCTTTCAATCATAAATTCAGCCATGGAGGAAGCGATGCCACCCCCCATGACGATGGGTACATCAGGGTAAACCTGTTTGCAAACCTCAGTAATCTGCTTGATGCGACTATATTGCGTGATAATTCCCCCTACACCGATAACGTCTGGCTTTTGTTTTTCCAATTTCCGGATAATCTGTGTCTGTACCCATTTGGAAAAGTGTTCTTTCGATCCATTGACTGGTCGTTTACGTTCAGCATTGAGGTCCAGAACATCCACATGATGACCATCCATAACTGCCACCGCACCAACATAGCCATGTCCGATCGGCATAATATTAGGATAAGACCACTCACGAATGGGGGCGTTTATCATGAGTACGTGTAATCCCTCTTCCCGTGGTTGAAAGAGCTTAAGAGAGTCATCCGTAGTGATACGCGGCCAATCGGGATTAAGGATCTCACCCATTGGACCAAATCTCTGATAAAACCTCTCAGGCATCTGGGTAGGAACGCCATTTGATCTTACCCGAGGCATTGGAACTGTGTCAATATTGTTCATCATGTTGATATAATTTAATTTTTACAAAGTTAAATAATTATTTAATAACTTACCAAATAAATTTATTTTATTTTTGCGTTGTCAATTTATTTTTAATGGATGTAGAATTTAAAATTTTTCTCTTATTGCATATATTATTAATTTGAGAAGAATTATCTTACAGGGTGAACATAAGAGTACATGAACACAATCATTTGCATATTCAGAGAACTCTCACAAAAAGATATTTATCACTTAAAAGGCTGTGATAAAAACAATACGATCATTTATTACGAAAACGAACGTTATTTGCCTGATTTCCTCAATGACCAAAAAAAAATAAAGATTGCTCTCTCCCGTGAACAACTTACTGAATTAAATAATATTTCTTTCCGGGAAGTAGTTGATTTCGGACACAGAACGTTTGTTGATAAGAAGGTGATTAAATGGCTTTCGTTTAATAACAGCAATGGGTGGTATTATATCAGGATTATCCTTTACTTCAGGTACAGGTATCAGTTGATAGAGATTGAAAAAGTATCCGCAGCATTAGCCAAAATAAAAGCAAACAAATACGAAGTAAATAAACTGGTTATCTTCACTTCTACACGTAATGTTAGTTTAATCCTTCCTGATACTGTAAATTCGGAAATAATATTGCCTTCAGGTGGTTTTAAAAAGGGGGCAATTTTCAATTTTGTTTCGGCATTTGCCTTAAGAGCCATCCAATCAGCAATAAAAATTCCCCAATTGTTAAATTCCGGAAAATATATTATCTTAGCCAACGCAGACACAGCACAACCGGTTTATAGTTTTACGAAGAAAAAGCTTGTAAAAGGCGATCAGAATATAGAATATTTACTGGAGCACACTTATAATGATAACGAATTTATATTTTTGTCAGAGCTTGCACCCCCTTCCCTTGATAATATAGAAAGAGAAAGAGCAGGGTTCAAATGGAAATATCCGATTAATAAATTTAAAAAAAAGACGTATAATTATGAATTCTTTTTATTGCTGGGACTTTTAAATCCATTGAATTATCAGAAGCTTATAAAATTTAAAAAACAACTAATTATATTTGAACACGAAGCAAAAGATAAATTTACAAAATGGGAGGATCGATTGATGGTGTTATGTATTGGTTCTACACGCAATATGATGTTATTGGCCTTATTCAGGGAGTTGTGTGCAAAAGTATTTTTGAAATTTGTAAAATGTAAAGCAATTATTGCAACTGTGGAACATACATTGACAGCAAAATCAATCATTAACATCGCCAGGCAAAATAAGGTTGTAACTTTTGGGATTCAGCATGGGATAATATATCCTTTTCACATGCATTATTATTACGTGGAACAAGACAAGGAATATGTTCCCTGGCCTGATTTTACGATTCTTTGGGGGAAACAATGGCAGAAAATTTTGACATCGGTTTCAACCTATCCTGTAAATGCGACAAAAGTATTAGGTCAGCTTAGAACAGATATTATTCCTTTTTTAAAAAATTTAAGAAAAAATCAAGTATTAAATAATTTTGACAGTAATAAACCCGTTATTTTGTATATTTCCCAGTCATCCCAGCAAGGTATGGGAGTTCAAAGAAAAAGAATTACTGAAGATTTCTTTAAATTGACAAAAAAATACCAGGATTACCAATTTATCATTAAACCACATCCTGGAGAAATTTATTTTGATTATTTTTACAATATTGCATCCGAAATAGGAACAAAAAACTTTCACATAGTTAATGAAGATTTATATAAATTATTGGCGATAAGTGATCTGGTGATCGTTTTTACCAGTACTGTTGGGGCAGAAGCAGTCTATTTTGAGAAAGATCTGATAGTAATTGATTATTATGATAATGACCTGTCAGGCTACGTGAAGGATAAGGTTGCATTTAAAGCCTCAAATTATCAAGAGCTTGAACTGTTAACAAGAGAAATAATTAGAGGAAATAAAAAAATCAATAATGAATTGCAAAAGGAATTTATATTAAGCAGAGCTAATAAAATTGATGGGAAAGTAACGAAACGATATGTGGATTTTATAAAAGCGAATGCTTGATAAGAAATGCTTAAAATGCCTAAAATTAATAAGAGCCAAAATTTTAGTTCATGGTTTTTGGTTATTAGTTTTAGTTATTTGGTTATTAGTTTTAGTTCATTGGTTCAATAGTTTGCTAATGCCGGACTCATGGCACGACCAACAAACTAAAAAACTATAACCATAAACTATCAAACCATAACCAAAAACTAACAACCAAAAACTAAATATTTAAAACATGTCACAAACAAACTTAAATCTTAATGGGAAATCCCTCTTAGTTACAGGGGGGACAGGTTCATTTGGGAAAAAATTCGTAGAGACTATATTAAAGCGTTATCCTAAAGTAAAACGTTTGGTTATTTTTTCCCGGGATGAATTGAAGCAATTTGAAATGGCGCAGGTTTTCCCTCATTCAAAATACAAAGCTATACGTTATTTTATAGGGGATATACGCGACAGGGAAAGATTATTGAGCGCTTTTGATGATATTGAGATTGTAATTCATGCTGCTGCGCTTAAACAGGTTCCCACCGCAGAATATAACCCGATGGAATACATTAAAACTAATGTTTTTGGTGCTGAGAATATCATTAATGCTTCTATAAAATGTGGCGTAAACAATGTAGTCGCCTTATCAACGGATAAGGCCGCAGCGCCTATTAATTTATATGGCGCTACGAAATTATGTTCTGACAAACTTTTTGTTGCTGCCAATAATGTTTCAGGGAAACATGATATTAAATATTCAGTGGTTAGATATGGAAATGTGATGGGTTCCAGGGGATCTGTCATACCATTTTTTCTTAACAAACGTCATGAGGGTATTTTGCCGGTTACAAGTAAAGATATGACCAGGTTTAATATCTCTCTTGAAGAATCAGTAGATTTGGTTTTATTTGCAATAGCTCATGCACAAGGCGGGGAAATATTCGTACCTAAAATCCCTTCATACAAAATTACTGATCTGGCTGCTGCCATTGGCCCTGATTGTGAACATAAAATAGTAGGGATAAGACCTGGTGAAAAGATACATGAAGAGATGATCACCACATCTGACGCTTTATCTACAGTAGATATTGGTAAATATTACGTTATTCTTCCTCAGAGCAGCAAAGTAAATATTAAGCATTATATTGATAAATACAAGGCAAAAAAAGTACCTGCAGGATTTAGCTATAACTCAGGGAATAATACTGAGTGGTTATCTGTGAAGCAAATCAGAGGTCTGATTAAAAAAAATATTGATCCTGAGTTTACTGTATGATAAACTGCAAAGATGTAAAAAAAAATATTTTCGAATGAAACCAATTCCCTACGGCAGACAACATATTAGTGATGATGACATATCAGTTGTAGAAAAAGTTTTAAGATCTGATTTCTTAACCCAGGGACCAAAAGTTCAACAGTTTGAAGGATCATTTGCTCAATATATTGGCTGCAAATATGCTGTAGCTGTTTCCAATGGTACGGCAGCATTGCATTTGAGTGCTTTAGCTCTATGCGTAAATGAAAAAAGTAAAGTGATCACTACACCTATCGGCTTTGCTGCTTCGGCTAATTGCGTGCGGTATTGTGGTGGGGAGGTGATTTTTGCTGATATTGACCGGGAAACTGTTTTGTTGGATATTAATAATGTAAAAGCGCTATTAGAAAGATTTCCACAAGGAACATATTGCGGCATTATTCCTGTTGATCTTGCAGGGTATCCTATAGACATGGAAGCCTTTCGTAAGCTTGCCGATGAATATGGTTTATGGATCATTGAAGATGCCTGCCATGCTCCGGGTGGATATTTTATAGATAGCAACGGGAGAAAGCAAAACTGCGGTAATGGTACCTATGCTGACCTTGCTGTTTTTTCATTCCATCCTGTAAAACATATTACTTGCGGTGAAGGGGGAATGATAACTACCAACAACAAAAAGTTGTATGATAAGTTAATAATACTAAGAACTCATGGGATCACCAAAGATCCTGGTTTGCTAAATGAGAATCACGGAGGATGGTATTATGAAATGCAGATGCTTGGATACAATTACAGACTATCGGATATGCATGCCGCTCTGGGTTTTTCACAATTAGAGCGTGCTGATAAGTACTTAAGAAAAAGGATAGATATCGCCAGAACTTACGACAAAGCATTTAAAGATTATCCCGTTAAAACGATTTCTGTAAACGACAATTGGTGCCATGCACTTCATTTATATATCATTCAGGTAGAAAGACGGGCAGCGTTATATGACCATTTACGGGCAAATAATATTTTTGCACAGGTACATTATATTCCTATACATTTGCAGCCATATTATCAAAGATCAGGCTTTAAAAAAGGAGATTTCACTCTGGCTGAAGCTTATTACGAGCAATGCTTAAGTTTGCCCATGTATCCTTCATTAAGTAAAGAGGAGCAAAATTATGTTATTGATACTTTATTAAATTTTTTTTAGTGATTATTTACAAATGAAAACAAAACAAATGGATTTCTGGTCGGGAAATTTTGGGAAAGAATATACTGAGAGGACTTTTTTCCCCGATTTAGATGAGTGGGATAAATTCCTTTTGGGTCGTTATGGGATCAAAAAAACTCAGATGTTTGAAGATTTCATAGGGTTATTAGATAAAGGCATTAAAATATTGGAAGTAGGTTGTAATACAGCAAATCAACTCAGAGCCTTACAACATTTAGGATTTACGAATTTGTATGGTATTGAGCTGCAGTGGTATGCAGTTGAAAAAGCTAAAAGTATTACCAAAAATATTAACATAATTCAATGTTCCGGTTTTGACACCCCCTTTAAAGATCAATATTTTGACCTTGTAATGACTAATGGCGTATTGATACATATCGCCCCAAAAGATTTGCCTGGATTTATGAACGAGATATACCGGTGTACTTCAAAATATATACTTGGTTTTGAATATTATGCTGATCAATTTACCAGCATAAACTACAGGGAGAACGTTGATCGCTTGTGGAAAGCTGATTACGCTAAAATCTATATTGATCAGTTTCCTGAATTAAAATTAATAAAAGAAAAAATTTATCCCTACATTATCGAATCAGAAAAGGACAATGAGGATTGTATGTTTTTGATATCTAAGTGAATGTATTAGAAATTTTAAAAATAACATATTATAATATTGCATTTGAACAAGAAAAAAGTCATATTCCGGGCAGACGGAAACAATGAAATTGGATTAGGGCATGTAATTCGTTCACTTGCCTTAGCCGATATGCTGAATGAAGAATTTGATTGCGTTTTTTTAATTCAAAAGCCAACACATTATTTAATTAGTCAAATTAATGAAGTTTGCAGCAAAGTATATGAATTACCCAAATCTTCTAATTATTTAACAGAAGCCGGAGACATAGCTGATAAATATTTGCAAGGGAATGAAATAGTTGTTTTAGATGGCTATGATTTTGATACTGCGTATCAAAAGGCAATAAAGCAAAAGGGAAATAAGCTGGTATGTATTGATGATATTCATACTAATCATTTTGTTGCTGATTTGGTTATAAATCATTCAGGCGGGATAAAAGCTGAAGAATATTCAATTGAGCCCTATACTAAACTTTGCCTGGGTACTGAATATGCTTTATTAAGAAAACCTTTTTTAGAAGAAGCAAAAAAAAAGAGGAAGATTGATGAAATAAAAAATGTGTTTATTTGTTTTGGCGGATCAGATAACTATAATATTACCGGCAAAGCTGTAGAAGCATGTTTGGGAATTAGTAAAATCAAAAGGATAAATGTAGTAATTGGGAGTATTAATAAAAATAGAGAGGAATTGGATGCCCTTTTAAAAAACAATAAAAATACTGACCGGGTATATTTATATTCCAGTTTAACTGCTAAACAGATGGCAGAATTAATGAAAAGATGCCAGTTAGGTATTAGTTCAGCCAGTAGTATTGCTTATGAGATATGTAGTGTTGGTATGGGACTTATTTGTGGCGCGTATGTCGATAATCAAAAAAACATCAACGATTTTTTGAGTAAATCAAAATGTAGTATAAGCATAGAAAACTTCAAGGATATTACAACAGACGAATTGCGTGATATTATTATGGATTGTGAAATTGATGTTCTAAACTCGCAAGTAATATTTCAAAAGAGTATTTTTAGAAATACAACCAATAATTTAAAAAAAGTTTTTTATAAATTATTTAATGAGTTCAATCTTAAAATCAGAAAAGCTTGCAATAAAGATTTAATCACATATTTCAATTGGGCAAATGATACTGAAGTTAGGAAAAATGCAATTAATTCGGCTACTATTTCACTTAATGATCACACCAAATGGTTTGAAAGTAAACTGAAAACTTTAACATCTTATCTCTATATTTGTGAACAGGAAGCTACTCCTATAGGTCAGGTAAGGTTTGATTTTGTGAAGTGGAAATATGTTATTGATTATTCGTTGGATAAAGAATATAGAGGCAAAAGCTTGGGTGAAGTAATAATAAAAATGACTATTGCAAAACTATGTGAAGAAAATGAAATTGTTTCACAACTTTATGCAGAAGTAAAAGAAGGGAATATTGCTTCATCGAAAGCTTTTTTGAATAATTCGTTCACCCTAACAGGAAAAAAACAAATCAAAAATATTTCTTATAATGTTTACCGGAAATCAAGAAAAAATGCATAATGTAACTATAGAAGGAATTACAATTGGGCAACAATACAAACCCTTCATCATTGCCGAAATGTCGGGAAATCATAATCAATCATTAGAAAGGGCTTTTAAAATAGTAGATGCTGCAGCAGAGGCAGGTGTTCATGCAATTAAATTGCAAACCTATACAGCTGATACCATGACCATGATGGGGTTGATTACCATCAATGCTCCAGGTTCCGCTTGGCACGGAAGAGAGTTGTATAACCTGTACAAAGAAGCACATACACCCTGGGAATGGCATAAAGATATTTTTAAACGCGCTAAAAAAAGAGGATTAATTGTATTCAGTACACCATTTGATGAGACAGCCGTGGATTTTTTAATGGAGTTGGATGCACCTGCTTATAAAATTGCTTCTTTTGAATGTACTCACATGCCCTTATTAAAAAAAATTGCAAAAACAGGAAAACCGGTTATTATGTCCACAGGGATGGCTACTTTGGCGGAAATTGAAGAATCAGTTAAGGTTTTGAGAGACGCTGGATGTAATGATTTAATTTTACTAAAATGTACAAGCAGCTACCCTGCTTCTCCGGTAGATTCAAACATTACAACAATTCCAAATTTAGCTGATAATTTCAACTGTATTGTTGGCTTATCAGACCATACCCTTGGAATAGGGGTTGCTGTTGCTTCTGTTGCATTGGGAGCAAGAGTTATTGAGAAACATTTTACATTGGATAGAACTGAAGGAGGTGTGGATTCAGCTTTTTCATTGGAACCAGATGAAATGAGAGCTTTAGTTAAAGAAACGAAAAATGCCTTTGATGCGCTTGGTCAAATAAAATATGGTACAACAAAGTCTGAGGAAAACAGTTTAAGGTTTAGAAGGTCAATATATGTTATAAAAGATATTAGAAAGGGCGAAGTCTTTACAAATAAAAACATAAAAATAATACGACCTGGAGATGGAATAGCCCCTAAATATATTGATTTAATTCTTGGGAAAAAAGCCAGGCAAGGTCTGAAAAGAGCAACGCCTTTAACATTTGATGTTTTATTATGACGTTTATAATTGTATCTGAGAAAAAGTGGAACTATAAAATGCCTGCTTATCTTCAGGCAAAACTCGGAGGGAATTGGTATCTGATAAATAAAAAACAAAATTTCAATGAAGCTTATCTTAACAGGTTAAAACCCGATAAAATTTTTATTCCACATTGGTCATATTTTATCCCTAATAATATTTATAGAAAATTCGAATGCATTGTATTTCACATGACGGATTTGCCTTATGGACGGGGTGGCAGCCCGTTACAAAATCTAATTGTACAAGGACATAAAAAAACAAAAATCTCTGCCTTAAGGGTAGTGGAAAAAATTGATGCCGGGGATGTATATTTAAAGAAAGAGCTATCTTTGAATGGAACGGCTGAGGAGGTATTTTATAGAGCTACTGACATTGTTGAGGAAATGATAGATGATATTATTACCAAAAACCTTATTCCCCATCCACAAGTTGGTAAACCAACTTATTTCAAAAGAAGAAAACAGGAAGAAAGCGACATGAAAGATTTAGAAAATCTCAATAATGTTTATGACTATATTCGCATGCTTGATGCTGAAGGATATCCAAAAGCATTTCTGGAAACCAAGCACTGCAGGTTTGACTTTTCAGTAGCTGAAAAGCATTCAAATTATGTAACAGCCCATGTTAGAATCATTAAAAAATAAAAAAATACTGGTAATTGCAGCCCACCCTGATGATGAAGTATTGGGATTAGGAGCAACTATGCACCGGCTCATTCATAATAGCAACTGTAAAATAGATTTAGTAATATTAGGGGAAGGAATTACTTCCAGGGCTGAACAACGAGACAGAAAGAAATGGAAAAAAGAGCTCGAAACACATCGCTCAAATATTAATAGGGCGGCATCCATAATAGGATATGATTCCGTTAAAACGTACGATTTCCCCGACAATCGCTTTGATGCAGTTGATTTGTTAGACATTGTTAAAGTTGTCGAAAAGGAGAAGAACAAATTTCAGCCCGAAGTGATATTTACGCATCATGGAGGTGACCTTAATATTGATCATCAAAGAACATTTGAGGCAGTTATAACAGCTACGCGCCCAATGGAAGGTGAAAACGTTAAAACAATTATTGCTTTTGAAACACCATCTTCTACAGAATGGCAGGCATCAAACCATCCCACTCCTTTTTTGCCTAATATGTTTTTTGAAGTTTCCATTGAAGATATTGAAGCCAAGATCAAAGGAATGGAATGTTATGAATATGAAACGAGAAAATACCCTCACCCCCGTTCTTCTGAAGCATTAGAAATACAAGCGAAGCGATGGGGGGTGGCAATAGGCAAAGATTATGCAGAGGCATTTATGTTAATAAGAGATATACTGTAATATTACATTTTAGTCATTTCTTCTTAGCGCATATATCCTCTCAATAATCTCAACCACTTTCAATCCCTCTATCGCATTTGTAGTTGCAACGGTTCCTCCCGTTAATGTATCTACCACATTTTGTATGATAAAATGATGGTTTGCTGCATTTCCTTTGTAACCGCCATAATCATTACCCGGATTAGATTGCAGCAATTCAGGTTTACCCTGTAAAATATTTTTAATTTCATAGGGCATTTTATAGTTTCTAATATGGCAGTATTCTATTTTATCCATATACTGGCCACCCACTTTTACGCTTCCATGCTCTGCAATGATGGTCATGCTACTCTCCAGATTTTTATCCCAGATAGAAGTAGAATAATTTATACTTCCAACCGCACCATTTACAAAATCAAATGTTACGATACCAGAGTCTTCAAACCCTATGATATTTTTATGGTTAAAGTTGTTGAACTTTGCTTTGATATTGGTTATATCACCAAAAAGCCAATGCATCATGTCAATAAAATGGCTGAATTGTGTAAATAAAGTGCCTCCATCTGTTTCCAGCACTCCTCTCCAGCTATTCTTTTTATAATACCTTTTATCTCTATTCCAAAAACAACTAATCTGTACCATAAAGATCTTGCCTAATATATCTTTTGATATAATATCTTTTAACCAGACAGAAGTAGGGCTGTACCGATTTTGCATTACACAAAATACAAGCTTTGAAACGCGAAGCGCTTTATCAATTATTTTCTCACAATCAGCTTTCGTGAGCGCCATGGGTTTTTCACAAACTACATGATAACCATGCTCCAATGCTTTTAAAGATTGAGCGACATGTTCATTATTCGGGGTACAAATGTTTGTTACATCTATTTCGAGATTTGATCTAAATACATCATCTATGGATTTAAAAAAAGGAACTTTGAACTCTTTATTTATTGAATCTTTCAGTGATGTATTAACATCAGCCATGGCCACCAATTCTGCCTCATCATTTCCACGGATCATTGCGGCATGTCTTTTACCAATATGCCCACAGCCTATTACTGCAAATTTTATTTTTTTATTCATATTTGGATTCATCTAAAACTGTTGACCGATTCAATTACATTATCTGTAATATATTGCAACTGCTCCTCATCCAATTCAGTATGCATTGGCAACGATAATACACGATTAGAAGTGCTTTCGCTGATCGGAAGATCGCCTTTTTTATAATTTAAGTATTTGTAAGCCGTTTGCAAATGTATTGGAGAAGGATAGTATATCATTGAAGGCACATTTTTAGAGCTCAGAATCTGTCTTATCGCGTCTCTGTTTGCTTCCGGGACCTGTATTGTATATTGATGGAAAACATGTGTAGATTTGCTACTTCTAAAAGGAACTTTGATCTCGCTTACTTCAGAAAAAGCCGCATCATAATATTTTGCTGCTGTTTGCCTTGCCTCAATGTATTCATCCAAATGTTTTAATTTGATCCTCAAAATAGCTGCCTGCATATTATCCAGGCGGGAATTGATACCGATTATTTCGTAATTATACTTTTCCCGTTGTCCATGATTAGCAATCAAATTTAACTTCTCTGCCAACTGATCATTATTTGTAAATATAGCCCCGCCATCTCCCATGCAGCCCAGGTTTTTAGAAGGAAAAAAAGAGGTGATCCCAACATCTCCAATAGTTCCTGCATATTTAAATGTACCATCGTTAAATCTATATTTTGCTCCTATTGCCTGGGCAGCATCTTCAATTACCTTTAAATCATGTTTCCGGGCAATATCCATGATATTGTCCATTTCACATTGCCCAAACAAATGAACCGGTAGGATTGCTGAGGTGTTTTTGTTGATCTTTGATTCTATATCTTTTGTTGAAATATTGAAAGTATCAGGGGAGACTTCTATAAATACCGGTTCATAGCCTAAAAAAGCGACCACTTCCACTGCTGCTACGTAGTTGAATGACGGAACAATGATCTGACTACCTTTCTTTAGATCTAAAGCCATGATCGCTATCTGCAGGGCGTCTGTACCGTTGGCACAGGGGATAACATGTTTAACGCCTAAATATTCTTGTAACTCTTCTTTAAAAGCACTTACTTCCGAACCAAAAATAAAAACAGACGAGTTAATTACATGCTGTATCGCTTTATCAACCTCTTGTTTGATCTTTTCATATTGACCATAAAGGTCAACCATCTTGATGGGATGCATATGTTATATTAAGTTAGGTGCTGCAAATATACAATTTGTTATAGTTTAATCGTATATTGCCACAGATGATAGAATATGAAATTTAATAAATGTTTAATAATAGTAGTATTCAGTTACCATCTACATCAACCATGAAATCAATAGCCGTTTTTACTTCCGGAGGCGATTCACCAGGCATGAATGCTTGTATCAGGGCAGTTGTCAGAGCTGGTATCTATAAAGGTTTAACTGTGGTTGGTATCAGAGGCGGGTATGAAGGAATGATAGAAGGTGATTTTATGGAAATGCAATCTGCTTCAGTAAGTAATATTGTCCAGAGAGGCGGTACGATTTTAAAATCATCCAGGAGCAGTCGATTTATGACTAACGATGGGATGAAACTGGCTTATGAGCAGTTAAAGAAAAATAACATTGATGGCGTAGTAGCCATTGGCGGGGATGGTACCTTTAAAGGTGCGGGGGAATTTTATACGTTCCAGCAGAGTCTCCTGTCTGCCCCGTCCCAGTCAGGGAAAGGGACTCTGCTGGAAAGAATTCCTTTTGTCGGCATACCAGGAACCATAGATAATGATCTCTACGGTACGGATTATACGATAGGATATGATACTGCCGTAAATACTGCCCTTGAAGCCATAGACAAGATAAGAGATACGGCAGATTCTCATCACCGCCTGTTCTTTATTGAAGTGATGGGAAAAGATGCCGGATTCATTGCCCTTAGAAGCGGCATAGCTGGAGGAGCTGAAGCAATACTGATCCCTGAAACCAAAACAGATATCAGTCAGTTAATAAAAACTCTAAAGGAAGGCTGGCAGCGTCATAAATATTCTATGATCGTAGTGGTAGCTGAGGGTGATGAGCAGGGCGGGGCTTTTGAAATTGCTAAAAAAGTGAAAGAAAAATTTACCCATTATGACACGCGGGTAACAGTCTTAGGACATCTGCAAAGAGGGGGCCGGCCTACGTGCCTTGACAGAGTATTAGCCAGCCGTTTGGGAGTTGCGGCTGTAGAAGCCCTGCTAAAAGGTGAAAAAAATATCATGGTAGGCATACAGCATTGGAATATTACTTATACCTCTTTTGATAAAGCTACAAAACATCATAAAGATATAAACCGGGAATTGTTCAATATGGTGAAGATTTTGGCGAGTTAACCCCTCTTTTTATCTGTCATTCCGAGTGCAGGGAAGGATATAGTGTAGGCGCGAACGAGGAATCTCCTCAATAATACGGTCATCTAATCAGTGTTACGTCCCCTTTCCTCGTATCATTTGTACCATCCACAAACTCCACTTCAAGATAATAAACAAACACAGTCATACCTTGTTCCTTTCGTCTTCCGCCAAAAGCAGCATGTTTTCCATCCCATCCAGCATACAAAGCTTCGTCTACATTACTGGTTTCATAAACTTTTTCTCCCCAGCGATTGTACACAGCTAAATAGATACTTTTTATACCTTTGCCTATTACTTTAAATCTATCATTCACATCATCACCATTTGGTGAAAAGGCGCTGGGTATAAAAAGCGATTTTTCAACGGTTAACGTAACAATCCTGCAGGCCGTATCAGTATCGCATGAATTAATGGCAGTTAAGCACACATTATAACTTCCAGGATTGGCATAAATATGTGCAGGATTTTGGATATTGTCTGTATTACCGTCATCAAAATTCCAGTACAAAGTAATAAAATTTGTAGATGAATCGAAGAAAGTAACTGTCAAATTGTTTGAATCAATAGTGTATCCGAAATACGCAGCCGGTGTTATGCAAGTTACAGTGATTGAATCACAGACAGTATATGAACCACAGGAGTTAATAGCAGTTAAACAGACCCAATAAGTCCCTGTATCAACATAGGTATGTATTGGATTTGTTGCAGTATCAAAGCTCAAATCTCCAAAATTCCAAAACAAACTTTCAGCATTTAATGATGAATCGGAGAAAATAACTGTCAGGTTTGTATCGGTAAAACTAAAATCAGCAATTGGTGGTATACATCCTGTTACAATAATGGTTACGGAAGCCATATTTTGACAACCATTTGAATCAGTAACAGTTACCCACCAGGTTGTGGTCTGAGGAGGCGTTGCAACAGGATTCTGTTTTGTTGAATCACTTAAACCTGCCCCCGGACTCCACAGATATGAAACTCCACCACCTGCATTCAACTGAACACTTGCACCAGGATTGATAGTAGTATCAGGATATGCATAAACAACAGGTAACGGATTTATAGCCACCATCACTGTATCTGTTCTCTGGCATGTACTGTCAAACGCGGTGATTAAATAGAGGGTGGTATCGGCCGGGCTGACAGTGATGGATGAATCTGTACTGATCGTGTCAGTTGGAGTAATTTCCAAAGTCCATAGATAAGATTGGCCTCCTGAAGCAATAAGAACTACACTATCTCCAATGCAGATAGTAGCCGGGTTTACATTAAGCGCTAATTCAGGTAAAACAGTAATTTTTACCGAGTCTATACCTGCACAACTGTTACTGTCTCTGACTGTCAATTGATAAGTAGTGGTATTTGCCGGGCTGGCAATTGGATTTGCTATGACACTATCATTCAGACTTGCACCTGGAGACCAGTTATAGACCAATCCTCCGCTACTGGTTAATTGCACTGAATCACCTAAACATATTTTCATATCTGTTCCTGCATCAACTACTGGCAAAGGGTTTACGGATACTGTTACATAAGCAATATCCGATGGACAAAAACCTGAAACAATAACCATATAGCTCGTAGTGGTATCCGGAACAGCAATTGGGTTTGAAATGGTATCATTACTTAATCCTGAGGAAGGACTCCAGTTGTAAAAAGTTCCACCGCTTGCAGACAACATCAGGCTATCACCTTTGCAAGTAGTGGTATCTGGCGTTACGAAAGCCGCTATTGTATCTTCAACACTAATGGTTAACGAATCAATACCCTGACAGTTATTTGTGTCGGTAACTGTAACATACCAGGTTGTAGTTGTATCAGGGCTTGCCAATGGATCAGCAATGGTATCATTGCTTAATCCAATAGCCGGGCTCCAGCTATAATTAGTACCTCCGGTGGCATTGAGCTGAATACTTTCACCCTGGCAAATTACTGTATCAGGCCATGCAGCAGCTATTGGCAGGATATTTACAGTAATTGTTACCGAATCTGTATTGATACACCCGTTGTTATCCGTTACAGCCAATACATAAGTTATTGTATCTGCAGGTTTTGCGTATGGATTGGCTATGATGCTATCGCTTAATCCTGTTGTTGGATTCCAGTAATAAAATATTCCACCACTTCCTGATAACTGGATTGAATCACCTAAACATATTTTCATATCAGTTCCTGCATTGACTATGGGCAAAGAGTTTACCGATACTGTTACAAAAGCAGTATCTGCTTTACAACCTGTGGAAGATACTATTACCTTATAAGTAGTGGTTGTATCCGGTTTAGCTATCGGGTTAGGGATAAGCGTATCATTTAAACCTTTAGAAGGAATCCAAACATGGGAAGTGCCAGCAGAAGCATACAATTGCACCGAGTCATACAAGCATATTGTAGTATCAGCCCATGCATTGGCAATTAGATTTGGAAGGACAGTGATGGTTTTGCTGAAAGTATCCGGACAAAGACTGTCTTTAGCTATAAGCGTAACCGTATAAACACCGGCCGTATCAAAAGTGATGGATACATTGGCGCTGGTATCATAAAAGACAGCATTTAATCGCCACTCATAGTCAGTTGTGTTAATGCTGGTATTGATGAAAAACAGGGTGGTGCTGTCGCATATTAATGTGTCGTTTACTGTAAAAGAAGCAGAGATGTTACACGAAACAAGGGCACAGGTATTATTAATTGGACAAGAAACCTGCCATTTAGGATCGTTGATGTCAAACCCCGGAGTTTTGCCTAAATAACCATCATTGCCTGTTATGGAATGATCTGTTACAATTTGTCCTGAATTAGCATTCAGTCTCCAATATCCTATTAATCCTGTTAGGCTGTCACATAAAAGCTTATCCATATTATCCTGAATTTCTTGTTGTGTTCTTGCAATATTCCAAATTCTTACCTCTTGAATATAGCCATGAAAAGGAGTAGACCAGGCTGCAGGATCATCCCAGCCGATTAATAACGAATCATTTGTAGTAATATCTTGAATCCCTGCGTATGTACTCGCGGCCAATTGACCATCTATATATATTTTAAGTGTATCATCAATTGATCTTACGGATGCAATATGGTGGCAGGTATTGTCTCGAACATCCTGACTGGTTATGAAATAATTTACATCAGCTAATCGCATATAAGGTGCACCAAGAGTATTTAAACCCAGCAAAAATCCAGTATACTCATCCGGGAATCCAGGAGTGGGGTTTCTATTAGAGAGTATTTGAGGATAAAAGTCTTGAACCGGGTCTGCTTTGATCCATGCTTCAAGTGTAAAATCACCTGTTCCTAAATCATAGACAGGAATGTATGGTATATGTACTACATCATTTGTACCGTCAAAAAATAACCCTATAGAATCAGTTTGAATAACCAGATTGCTTACTACATTTATCACAGCGCTCCCCGAAGCCACCCCTGCACAGAATGAATCACTCACTGCCGTCAAAGTATAAGTAGTAGTATCGGTAGGAGAAACTGTAAAGTAGTAAGGTGTTGTGGTAATACCATTGATCGTTGTAGAAGTTACTCCATCAAAATAAGTAATGCTCCATGGGGGCACTCCTGTAAGATCTACCTGCAGCGTGGCAGATCCGCCCACAATAATGGTAGCAGAGCCGCTCAGCACACCCGTTGGCAGTGCAACAGTAATGTAAGCAGTTTCGGTTAGAGTATCCGAACCATTGGCATTGGTAACGATCAAAGTAACGTTATACACTCCCGAAGCGCTGTAGGTGACTGATGGGTTTTGAGCAGTTGAGGCAGCAGGAGCGCCTCCCGGGAAAGACCACGACCAGGAAGTGGGATTGTTGGTACTTAAGTCAGTGAAATTTACCGTAACACCCGGACAGATGTAGTCAAAATCCACTGTAAAAGCTGCCATGGGGGCATTGATCACACAATTGCTGCTGTTTAAGGCATTCATTGGTCCTGGCCCGCAGCTATTCGCAACCGTACTTTGAGTCATCACGTACAATCCACCGGCTATATCGCTGACAGGGTCTAAAATTCTTTTGGCAGAACCGGATCCTAAGGCGTAGTGCATTACTTTAGCTGAAGCAATGATGTGGCCGAGCTGGTGCCCGTGTCCCAACTCGTGCAAGGCAACCGTTTCAAAATCATATTGACCTGATACGGGCAAGGCAGGTCCGAATTGCCAGTTGGTGCCGTCATTGAATACAATATCCAGTTCGTCAACGTACCATTCTCCGCAATAGCTCCAAAACGAGTAATTAACGCCCAACACACCAAGAGGCAATTCAGTCCCGTTATCAAATCTTACGATGTTGATACCATCTTTGCCCACTGCATCAACCAGGGTGGAATCCCCCACATACCAATTGATAAAAGTCTCGCATCTCCACGTTTCCAGAGCCCTTTCAAAAGATCCTTTTGCAGCAATATTATTAGCAAAATCAACATGCATCTGCCAGGTATAACCTCCTGTTCCATTATCATCTACATGATCGGGCTGGTAAGCAACGCCCCCGGTAACTACATTTAATTGTGAATAATCTACGGTTAAAATGCTGCCGCTTGTGCCACTCTGTCCGGCACCATTTTGCACTATGATGGTACCTGTACCGGCACGGGTTGGTACATATACTTCAATCAAAGTATCTGTCCAGCTTATGTATTGTGAAGATAAGGGAGTGGTATTAAGTGATCCTCCATAGTTAGCATCTTTGAAAAGTACCTTTCCAGTTCCCTGTGATGCTCCAAAATTTGAGCCTGTAATTGTCAGTAAACTATTTGTCCCTGCTGTGATGGGGTTGGGGGTGAAGTTTACGATAACGGGCTGGAGTATTTTTTGATTATTTTTTGTTTCTTTGACATTATTTTTCCAATTGAATTTTTGTATATTAATATATCCCTTCTGTCCCCCCGAGTAGAGACGCCCAATTTGGGCGTCTCTACTCGGGGGAACAATATCCTGGTATAAATCATCAATATTTTCATAAGATTGAAAAGGAGAAGATGCACTGCCATTTTCTAAATTGTACCTAAAAAATCCTTGTGGCCCGGCATAAGGTTCAAATAACAAGCCTTTCAGACCTACGAGGTTTTTAATCCCGAGTACTCGGGATAGGAAAAAAATTCCCACATCCCCGATTTCCAGTTCAATTGAGGGGTAAACCTTTACCATTTCATTGCCAACGATGCCTCCCGGTGTGATAAGTTTTATGTAATTTCCTTTAATTTGCGGCTTTAAAGCCGTTTTTCTAAAAATCTTGTAGATTTCAATGGTGTGGATGGTATAAATATTTGTGTGATCTTGCCAAACGCTGTGCTGATCAATTACTTTACCTTCTATAATAAAAGAAGAATTTTGGACTTTTTGCTGAAAGGGTATTTCGTATAAGAGACAACCTTGTGCAAAAGTGTCCGCAGGTCTGATTAGTAATCCGTTTAAAAAAAACAATAAAATTGCAGTATAAAGGAATATCCTGAAAATCATAGATACAAATTTAACATTTTATTTTATTTTTGCAAATTTAAAGTTGTATTTATATCTTATTGAGCAGGATAATAATCTTTTATAAACCCCTTTCGATAAATGAAAAATGAATCATGTTGGTGCGGGAAGAGATCATATTTAATATTCTCACAATTCCGAACTAAAATATTTCAGCCGCAGAAATCCTTAAAGCTTAAAATTGTAAAATGTGATCAATGTGATACAGTCAGGATGCTTGACAATTCTATTGAAGGTGAACCTGATTACGAATCCAGCTACAATTACAACCAGATTGGTGGGAGGCACTTTCGAACAATTTCTATTATCGATAAATATGCAACAGGTAAAAGCATTCTTGATATTGGCTGTAATACAGGTATTCTTTTAAACGAAATTAAACAAAAAATTCCAAGGTTAAAATATTTTAAAGGTATAGATCTTGATTCTCGTGCAATTGAAATGGGTATTATAAAATACAATCTTGATTTAGAGGCTAAAGCTGTTGAAGGATTAAATGGTAAATTTGATAATATCGTTTTATGTCATACGCTGGAACATGTATTAAATTTACCCGAATTTTTAAAAATACTTAATGATCTGTTGAATCCCGGAGGAATGTTATTTATTTCTGTTCCTAATATTCAATCCTTAGCTGCATCCCGATTACCCGGGATAAGATTCTGGGGCGCGTTAGCGCCTCAATACCATGTTTGGTATTTTGATGAAGCTTCCCTGAGTAAATGTTTCCACGATTTACTTCCCAATTATAAACCACTGCACACTTCTACCTTTTTTATATGGAAACCTATATTTTACCCAAATTTTTACTGGTCATATTTAAAAAAGCGTGGTAAGATACAAAAATGGGAAACGAAAATGAAAGGAGATCAGCTTGACTTTGTTGTATCTAAACCCCAATCCTAAATTCAAATATATATTATCATGGCTGTTGTGCGTCATGCTAAGAGAAACGACAGTGCTAATAATAAACATCAAAAAATAGACAGACAGAATGCTTTTTAACTCTATTGACTTTGCGATTTTCTTACCGATTGTATTTATACTTTATTGGTTTGTAACAAACAAGAATCTAAAACTTCAGAATCTTCTAATAATTGCTGCGAGCTACTTATTTTATGGCTGGTGGGACTGGAGATTTCTGTCGTTGATACTTTTTAGTACCATTGTTGACTATTCAGTTGGACTTGGACTTTTAAAACAAGAAAATCAGACAAAAAGAAAAGTTTTACTTTGGACAAGTATTATAGTAAACCTTGGATTTCTTGGGTTCTTTAAATATTACAACTTTTTCTTAGACAACTTTACAACAGCTTTTTCATTCTTTGGAACAGAAATAAAAGCCAGCTCACTAAATATTATTTTGCCCGTAGGTATTAGCTTTTATACTTTCCAAACCTTGAGCTACACTATTGATGTTTACAAACGAAAATTTCAACCGACAAAAGACTTCATTGCATATTCAGCATTTGTTAGTTTCTTTCCGCAATTGGTAGCCGGACCTATTGAAAGGGCAACACATTTACTTCCCCAGTTTTATAAAAAGCGGACATTTGATTATTCAAAAGCAGTTGACGGAATGCGTCAAATTCTGTGGGGGTTATTTAAAAAAATTGTGATTGCAGATAACTGTGCTGAATACGCGAATTTGATTTTCAACAATTCAGCAGACTATTCAGGCAGTACATTGGTTTTGGGTGCTTTATTTTTCACCTTTCAAATTTATGGTGACTTTTCAGGCTATTCAGACATTGCAATTGGAACTTCCCGACTTTTCGGTTTTGACCTAATGCGTAATTTTAATTTTCCATATTTTTCAAGAGACATTGCAGAATTTTGGAGACGTTGGCATATTTCGCTCTCAACTTGGTTTCGGGATTATCTTTATATTCCTTTAGGTGGTAGTCGCGGTGGCACTTGGATGAAAGTTAGAAATACTTTTGCTATTTTTATTGTGAGCGGTTTTTGGCACGGTGCGAATTGGACATTTATTGTTTGGGGTGCGTTGAATGCAATTTATTTTTTACCTCTATTACTGACAAAAAATAATCGAAACAATTTAGGCATAGTTGCACAAGGTAAAATTCTTCCATCGTTCAAAGAGTTTTTGCTAATTCTTTTAACATTTTCTTTAACAGTTTTTGCTTGGATATTTTTTAGGGCAAATAATATTGGGCATGCAATAAGTTACATAGCAGAAATTTTATCGCCTTCAATTTTCACCATGCCAAAATTTGCTGGAATGCCAAAAGCCTTAACAACAATAATTCTTGTTGGAATTTTTGTCTTAATTGAATGGAAAGGAAGGGAAGGGCAATATGCAATTGCTCATTTAGGAATTAAATGGAAACGCCCTTTAAGATATGCTATATATTATGCAATTATAATTGCAATATTTTGGTTTGGCGGAAAAAAACAACAATTTATTTATTTTCAATTTTAAAAGGTCTAAAAAGAATGAAGAAATTTATTATAAAAGCAATTTGGTTTATAATACCGTTTTTCTTGATTGTGATATTAGGATTGGTTTTACCAACTACTCCCAGAGCTTCTAAATCATTTTTAATGTCAGCTAATAAAAAAGATTCTCTTTTACAAAATGTTCCATCGCCAAGAATTATTTTTGTAGGTGGCTCCAACCTTAGTTTTGGTTTAAACAGTAAAATAATAAAAAATTCTTTAAATATTAATCCTATTAATACTGCAATAAGCGCTTCAATCGATTTGAAATTTATGATGGATAATGCTTTACAGTATATAAAAAAGGGTGATATAATTGTTCTTGTTCTAGAATATAGTTATTTTCACCGCGATGTTAATTCGGGCTCTGAAGAATTGTCACGTGCAATATTTGATGTAAATATATCTAAAATTAATTTATTAAATAGCACTCAACTTATAAACATAATTCTTTTCATGCCTAAATATGCATTATCAAAATATAAAATTACTGAATATATAAATGTAAAGGAAAGCGATGTTTATTCCGTTAATTCATCTAATGAATTTGGTGACACTTACACTCATTGGAATATGCAGCAACAAAAATTCCCTCCTTTTGAACAAATTAATACCCCGTTTAATTTTGAAATCATCGAAAAAATCAAGGAATTTCATTCTGCAATTAAAGAAAAAGGCGCTTCACTTTATTTATCTTATCCAGGATTTCAAGCTACTTCCTTTAATAACTCAATAGAACAAATTCATAAAGTTGAACAAGAACTTAAAAAAACGGATTTAACAATTCTGGGAACAGCAGAACGATACAAAATACCAGATTCTATGATGTTTAATACACCTTATCATTTAAATAAAAATGGAGTAGATTACAGAACAAAAATGTTTATAGAAGATTTTAATAACGCCATTCGGTAACCTATACTAAGTCCCTACCAGCTTTTTATAAGGTAATTTTTTTAATTCATTTTTATACAAAAGATATAAACTTAAGAAGATAGATAAGATCACAATTAATGCAGATAAAAACAGGTTTAAATTAAAAAAATTCTTTAAAAGCTCAACTATTAAAGCAATTAAAACTAAAATTGTAGGATAAATATAGATTTTTTTTATATTCCACTTAATTTTGATTACAATCCTTTGATAAATAAATGTTAAAGTTGATAAAGCAAACCAGGATGCCAGGTTTGCATAAACTGCTCCATAAATTCCAAAAACAGGAATAAGTATATAATTCAATAATAAGTTAATTAAAAGGACAATTGTATATATAAAGAACAATGCAGTTGTTTTTTTTAGAAATAAAATCGGTATTAAAAAGATGATGTTCTGAGCTCTGAATAGAAATTTAATGAATACAATAGCTATAATATTTGATGCAAGGGAGAGTTTAGAATCATAAAAATAATACAAATAAAACATCACCGGCAATATGAGCACAGCAAGTAAAAGTTGTGTTTGAGCCATCATTGCATGAGAGTATTTTTTGATCTCAGCGTGATTTTTTTCAAAGCCATCTTTCATAAGGCGAAAAATTTCAGGTTGAATTGCCCCCCCTATTCCTAATAAAACCATTTCTATCGCCATAGCAAATCTTAAAGCTGTATCATATATTCCAAGATCAGCCGGATAGGATTCCAGAAAATACCTGTCAGCATAAAGTATCCCCCAGCCAATCAGCGCATTGCAAAAAAGAGGAAATGCAAATTGATAAACGGGTTTGAGTATTTTGTTGTCGTATTTTATACCATTTCTCCAATAAGTATGAATGATAATGGCTAATGATATAATTCCAGCGCCAACACAGCTTCCATAAACATAACCTATAAAGCTCATCTCATAATAAAACAATCCTATTAATTGAAATCCCACCCTGAAAATTCCAATTAACAAGCTGATCATTATAAACTTTCTAACCTTTTTTTCATTTCGATATAGCGTTACCGCTGATATATTTATTGCTCTGCTTATTCCAACAAAGATCGTAGCAAAACCATAACTTGAGAAATCCTGCAGTTCTGTCTGGGAGAAAACCTGCCCTATATAATCCTTTAATAAAAAGGCTGCACCTAATATTAACAAACCGCGCAGCAATATTGAACTGAAACAACCTGAGATAAGCGCTTTAAGATCCTTTTCGTTATCCTTATGGTCATAATAAAATCTTGCCAATGCACCGGAGAATGCAAACATTGCAATCATAAAAAAAAATGCGCTTATTGTCTCAGTAATAGCAATGTGAGAAAAGTCAACCACACTCAATCTACCTTTGCCTTCTATGAATGGCTGGATCAACACTTGTAGCAATGGAGGGAATGCAGCCACAATCGTATATAGAGTTGAAAGCTTTATATATTCTTTCATACTATTTCGTTTAATAGGTCAGCCATTTGTCTTGTAAGATTCTTGCGAGAATATCTCTCTATTTTATTCGATTTTATGTAGTGCTTCTCACTCTTATAAATTTCATAAAGTTCCTTTAACCGCTTTTTGATTCCTACTTTATCTTCAAAATCATATACATAACCCGCGTTACAATCTTTTATTATTTTGCCAGAATCTCCTTCGGGAGGCCCTATACAAAGTATGGGCCGCTTTGCAGCTAAATACTCAAACAATTTCCCAGGAATTACACCCATTACATTTGGTGTATTATTTAGTAACAACAGTAAGATTTGAGATTCAAATAAAGTCTGCAAAACTTCACTATGAGCTAAATATTGAATTTGTTTGAGCTCTGATGTAAGCCCCGACTTATTAATACTATTAATTACTGTAACATCCGTTTTGCCTATTAGCTTGATAACCAAATCCTTTTTAAAATTTTCATCATCCTTGCATAATTCCTCTAACGCATTCCACAATTGATGAGGATTTCTATCCTTATTTAATGAACCAATATGATTTAAGATAAACTCATTTGTGATTAGTTTTGCCCCAAACTCAAAATCACTTTCATCATAGCCATTGGTAATTACGTTAACATTTTTTGCTCCAAGAATTTCAAAATCTTTCGCCCAATTATAGCTTACGGTAACTACCTTATCAGCATTTTCCAGAACCAATTTTTCCTGATGCTTGTGCTTATTATCTGCAAATTTGCTCAGCATTAATTGGTCATAAAAATCAATATGTGTCCAGGGATCTCTGAAATCAGCAATCCACGGGATATTTAAACTTTGTTTTAATCCCAAGGCAATCAGATGCATGCTGTGGGGAGGGCCGGTAGAAACAATAGCGTTAACCGGATTTTTTTTGAGATACTTAGTTAGATATCTTACCGATGGCTTTATCCAGAACTTCCTTGCATCCGGAATAAATAAATTCCCTCTTATCCAGACCGATAATTTTTCCGCTAATTTGGGTCTTTCACGTTCTGTTAAAAAACCTGTATTTATTTTCTCTTCCTTCTTTTGTCCTACAAATTTTTTATAAAGAGAATAGGGCTCCCAGATAGGCTTTTTTAAAACTGTAATATTTTCAGGAACATCTTTGAATAAGGACTGGTCAATTACCGGACTTTCTCCATTCTCAGGTGTATAAACAATAGCTTCCCAATCAAAATCCACTAAATACTTAACAAACTTTAACCAACGTTGTACTCCTGATCCTCCACTTGGCGGCCAATAATAGGTGATGACTAATACTTTCTTCATTTTTTTTGCCACCTTATTGGTAAGGGCATCTCTAAAAACTACACCATACATTCCCCTCTATCAAGAGGGGCAAGGGGTGTGTTTTAAAAAATATGTAGTTTTTAGAGATGCCCGTAAGTTTGCACTTTTACCGCCTAAGTTTCACTAAGGATTTATAAAAAAGTTATATTTGTGATTCTTTGTCTCTTTGAGTCTTGATGGTATAAATAACAGCGCCCACAAAAAAACATAGGAAAAGTATTGAACTCACTAACATAATTTTATTACTTAAATAATAGACCTTAGGCTCAAATTTATATTCTATAATGTGCTGCCCTTGTGGTACTTCCATAGCCCTTAGAATATAGTTTGCTCTTACGTAGTTTGCCTGTTTCCCGTCAATAAAAGCATTCCAGCCTTTATCATAATATATTTCAGAAAATACTACAAATCCATCCTCATTTGCTTCAGCTTTATATACTAGATAATTTGGTTCATACTCAACCAATTCTATGCTTGAGCCCGCTTTCTTAAATGATGTTTTGTCAACATCAAATTTAGAAATATCTATAATAGCAGCCTTGGCCGGCTCGAATTCAGTTAAAGCTTCTATTTCTTCATCCGGGTTGTTTACTTTCTCGATTTCAGTAATAAACCATGCATTACCCAAGGCGCTAGGGTTTTGCTGAACCGGCTGTTTTGGATCACCTGTGATCACATACTTTGCATTAAGCATATTCAGAACTTTAACATTATTCCTCCACAAATGTTTTTCTATGATATCCTGGTATCTTTTCATTTTTGCCCCGGAGTAACCCCCGATCGATTTATGAAAATAAGAAGTGCGGCTATCCTGGTCCAATCTTATTGTAGTATTATACACCCTATAGCTCAACGATTTATCTTGCAAAATTATATTATCTGCAACGGTAGGTGTAAAATGTTTTTCAACAGCATTACTTTGCCACTGAATATATTTTCCTCTTTCTTTTTCATTATTTAGGTACCTTTTATCAACTCCCCACAAATCATAAAGGATCAGAATTCCAATAATACCAACAGCAACTTTATATGATATTTTCTTTAATACTGTAAAGTATAATACCACGGCAGTAAGAGCTATTAGAAAAAACGACCGGAATGCATCACTGCGTAATAAACTTTCTCTATCAACCCTTATTGCATCCACAATCCATTGTTGTTCTGGTTTAAATTGTGCATCTGCCGGACTTTCATAATTGCCGGTCCCGGCAAAAAGGGCTATTAATAAAGAGACCCCTGCTGTAATCCCTGCTGCTATCAATATGTTTTTTTTAAAATAATTTGTGTTCTTATCTGTCCAATCTGTGTTATTTAAAACCTTATCTAATGCCAGCAATCCGAGTAAAGGCACGCAAAACTGGGCAATTACCAAAGCCATTGCCACAGCTCTGAATTTATTATAAAATGGAAAATAGTCAAACATTAAGTAATTAAACGTTGAGAAGTTTCTGCCCCACGATAACATCACAAAAAGTATGGTTGCCGCTATAAGCCAATATTTTATCCTTCCATCAACAATCAAAACCCCCAATACAAATAAAAAGCAGATAATAGCGCCAAAGTAGGTCGGACCTGATGTAAAAGGCTGGTCACCACGATATAATGGTACGTTGCGAATAAATTGTTGTATTTGCTGAGCAGGCACACCGCTCCCTTTTAAAGTTTGATACGTTTCTGATTCTTTATCCAACGAACCGGTACTCGAACCGCCATAAAAATTCGGAACAAGCAAAGTCATAGTTTCTGCAATACCATAACTCCAGGCAAATGCATAATCTTTGTCCAGACCGGTTGATTTTTTTTCATCAGGATTTTCCGGGGCAAGCTCTGATTGACCTCTTATTGAATATTTTCCATATTCGTAAGTTGCCAGCATAGACCCTATATTAGCGCCTAATGCTAAAATAGCAGCAATAGAAAGCACTCCTACAGTTTTAAGAAATTTTCCTAATGTTTTCTCTTTGTACGCATAGATCAGTTCAACAATACCAAATATGACTACCGTAATCCCCATATAATACATTATTTGATAATGGCCTGCTCTTATGTGTAACCCCAAAGCTAAGGCAGTGAGTGCTGTACCTAAAAATAAATTTTTCCTAAAAGCAATAAAAATACTACCCATCACAAATGGGATATAAGCCAATGCCAGTATCTTGCCATTATGACCCGCTTCGATCGTGATGATTGAATAGGAGGAAAAGGCAAAAGCAATAGCCCCGATCACTGCCAGCCAAGGTTTTACATCTAATACAATCAACAGAAAATAGAATGCTGCCAAAGAGATCAAAAAAATCGGTGCCGGGCCAGGAAGGCCTAAAAAAATGATATTCTGAATATATCTGAAGGTATCCGGAAAATAAGCTGTTGCAATTAAATAGGCAGGCATACCACCAAATAGTGAATTGGTCCAAAGCGCTTGCTTCCCTGTCCTTTCAATATAATCCATAATTTCTTTTGCAACCCCTCTATGCGTAAAAACATCATTTTGTATTAATTGTTTATTCTCAATAAATGCCGGCTTAAAATAAATTGCCAGTAGAACGATGAAAACTAAAATGGAAATAATATGAGGTGATATTTTTTTAAAATATATTCGCATTTTTGTAGTTTTTAATTAGTATCATTAGTATTCATTCGTATATTTACCCTGCAAAAAACGATAATAATTAGCAAATAACCAATCATTTATGCAATTCATATATCCTTTTGCACATTTACCAAAAGACGACCAATTATTAATAAACATTAATGCTGCAGCTACCAGGCTTCACCAAAAGCTTAGGCGCTTAAATGTCGATTCATTAAATATTTCAGAATATAACAAAAGATACCTTGGCGGGTATTTAAAAAATATACACAAAACCCTCCAGAGACATTCATATATACTATCATGGGCTGTTGCAACTGTTAATATACCTTTAAACAAATTCGTTTTTCTCGATCATGGTGGCGGTGCGGGAATACTCTCTTTATTAGCAAAACAATTAAATATAGGTACCGTCATTTATAATGACATATATGAGCTATCGTGTAAAGATGCAAACATCATTGGTAAAACTCTTGAAATCCAGGCAGATTATTATATTCCTGGTGATATTGAAGATGTTATTAAAGTTCTAAAAAAAAAATCCATTTCCTGTAATGCAATTGCTTCTAACGATGTCATTGAGCATATTTATGATATTGACCGGTTTCTAAATAATCTTCATCTTTTTTCAGATACAACGATGAATGTAGCCTTATCATCTAATGCAAATATTTATAACCCTTTAATGAGAAGGATTTTAATGAAAAATCAACGCGACATGGAATATAAAGACAGGGTGAAGAAATGGGGAGATAAACAAAGAGATACCCTAAAAGCATATCAAAAAATAAGAAAAGAGATAATACAAAGTTATGCCGCTGATTTAAATAATGAAGAAGTTCAAAGATTGGTAGATACAACCAGAGGAATGATTGTACAAGATATTAAAAGCTGTGTGGATAATTATTTAAAAACAAAACAGTTTCCTCCACAACCCAAGCATCCTACTAATACCTGTGATCCATATACAGGAAACTGGGCAGAACATTTGATGGATTTAGATCACGTAGTAAAAATTCTGGTTAAAACAGGGTTTAAAGTAAAAATTTTGCCAGGTTTTTATGGACAATATAAGAATTTTGTTCTAAGGGTCATAGGCCGTTTTTTGAATTTGATCATTTGTAATTCAGATAGGTTTGGGATTAAACTTGCACCCTTTTATACCATTTATGGAACCAAACATACATAATCTATGTAGGCAGGTGAGATCTGCGGTTATTTATAACCTTATTATAATCTGTATAATCTATTGAAATGAAATCGCATAATTACATAGATGCATGCAACCATGCAACCATGCATCCATGCAATCATGCAATCATGCTTTTTAATTGTGTTTCGGAATATAATCTAAATACTCATATTTCCTCTCCCGATGATCTATTCTGCAACAGAAATGCAACAAGCCATTTGTTACAATGAGGTATGTAGCCTTTAAACTATAATTATATCTTGCGATCTGATCAAATGTCTTCTGAGTGATTTTTACAGATGGAGCTTTACACTCCACTACCATATAAGGTTGCCCACTTCCGTCATATACAATTATATCACAACGTTTCCCCCGCCTGTCTGCCCAATAGGCAGGGGAAACCTCCTTTAATCTGTGCCTGCCCCGATTTCTCGGTGGTAATCTTTCTTTTTTATAATCTGCCTGCCCTGTTAAATCTCTTTTATTTAACAGGGTGTGATCTGTGTTCCTTAATCCACTTTCAATTTTGATCAGCCCCTTTGGGTATTTATACTCATCAATTAAATAATGGACAAAATGCTGGCGAACCCACTCCTCAGGAGTTAATACAACAAATTTTTTCCTTATAAGATCAAAGATGTAAGCTTTCTCTCCAATATATTTAACTTTATATGTAAATTCCGGAAGATTTAATTTATCCATTTTAGTGATAAAAAATTTGATAGTCTCTGTTCTATTGCAAAAATAATAAAATATTTTTTCTAAAACCCTTGTTTAATAAAAAACAATCTTATACATTTGCGTTTTCCATATAATTTGCTTAGAATTAATACTAAGCAAAAACGTTCTTTGAAATATTATTGTAGAATAGCAAGCCGACAAAGGTAAGACCAATGCTTACTTAGATATAAGTGCTGTCAGGTATTATTCTTGACACACATCTAAATAGGTTAGGACTTAACCGCTTGAGTGTTTATAAGGGAAAGGGGATGGCAAAGTCCCCCCTTCGGGGGGATTTAGGGGGGCTAATACACTTAAGAGAACCTGAATGTCAATTTCAAGTGCTGTCGGGTTTTTTTAACCTGACAAAACAACTTTTTTTTACAATGGAGAGTTTGATCCTGGCTCAGGATGAACGCTAGCGGCAGGCCTAATACATGCAAGTCGAACGGTAATCTCCCGACTTGTCGGGAGAACGAGTGGCGAATGGGTGAGTAATACGTATGCAACCTACCTCTGACTGGGGAATAGCCCTGGGAAACCGGGATTAATACCCCATAATATACCGATGAGACATCTCATCAGTATCAAAACTTCGGTGGTTGGAGATGGGCATGCGGACCATTAGCTTGTTGGTGAGGTAACAGCTCACCAAGGCTACGATGGATAGGGGGTCTGAGAGGATGATCCCCCACACTGGTACTGAGATACGGACCAGACTCCTACGGGAGGCAGCAGTAGGGAATATTGGGCAATGGACGAAAGTCTGACCCAGCCATGCCGCGTGCAGGATGAAAGCCTTATGGGCTGTAAACTGCTTTTCTACGGGAAGAAATAGCCCCTGCGGGGGAAGTTGACGGTACCGTAGGAATAAGCACCGGCTAACTCCGTGCCAGCAGCCGCGGTAATACGGAGGGTGCAAGCGTTGTCCGGATTTATTGGGTTTAAAGGGTGCGTAGGCGGCTGATTAAGTCAGTGGTGAAATCCTGCAGCTCAACTGTAGAACTGCCATTGATACTGATCAGCTTGAGTACAGATGAGGTAAGCGGAATTTATGGTGTAGCGGTGAAATGCATAGATACCATGAAGAACTCCAATTGCGAAGGCAGCTTACTAAACTGTTACTGACGCTGAGGCACGAAAGCGTGGGGAGCGAACAGGATTAGATACCCTGGTAGTCCACGCTGTAAACGATGATCACTCGATGTGTGCGATATAATGTACGCGTCCAAGCGAAAGCATTAAGTGATCCACCTGGGAAGTACGATCGCAAGGTTGAAACTCAAAGGAATTGACGGGGGTCCGCACAAGCGGTGGAGCATGTGGTTCAATTCGATAATACGCGAGGAACCTTACCTGGACTAGAATGCGCGTGACATCCCGAGAGATCGGGACTTCCGCAAGGACACAAAGCAAGGTGTTGCATGGTTGTCGTCAGCTCGTGCCGTGAGGTGTTGGGTTAAGTCCCGCAACGAGCGCAACCCCTGTCCTTAGTTACCATCAGATAATGCTGGGGACTCTAAGGAGACTGCCTGTGCAAGCAGTGAGGAAGGTGGGGATGACGTCAAATCATCATGGCCCTTACGTCCAGGGCTACACACGTGCTACAATGGCTGGTACAATGGGTCGCTACCTGGTAACAGGATGCCAATCTCAAAAAGCCAGTCCCAGTTCGGATTGAGGTCTGCAACTCGACCTCATGAAGCTGGAATCGCTAGTAATCGCGCATCAGCAATGGCGCGGTGAATACGTTCCCGGACCTTGTACACACCGCCCGTCAAGCCATGGAAGTCAGGGAGACCTGAAGACGGTAACCACGTAGGAGCCGTTTAGGGTAAAACTGGTAACTAGGGCTAAGTCGTAACAAGGTAGCCGTACCGGAAGGTGTGGCTGGAACACCTCCTTTCTGGAGACGTCAGGTTCAAGGCTTGTTGTTCTTACAATAATATTATTATCTGTGACTATGCGCATCAAAAAATACTTTGATTAAATGGGCCTGTAGCTCAGGTGGTTAGAGCGCTACACTGATAATGTAGAGGTCCGTGGTTCAAGTCCACGCAGGCCCACCTGTTTATTTAGAGATTTGGTGATTCAGTGATTCGCTGATTTAAAATCAAAAAATCACTAAATCACCAAATCAATATATGAATGGGGGGATTAGCTCAGCTGGCTAGAGCACTTGCCTTGCACGCAGGGGGTCATCGGTTCGAATCCGATATCCTCCACAAATGGATTGCGGAATACGGATTTGTAATTTCGGATCGATAAAATTCGAAATCAACAACCCGGAATCCAAAATTCATTCCGTTCTTTGACATTTTGAAAGAGTAACAAGAGTATCAAAAATACAAGCTCATTTTTAAAAAAGTTACTAAGAGCGTATGGAGGATGCCTTGGCTCTCAGAGGCGATGAAGGACGCGATAAGCTGCGATAAGCTGCGGGGATTGGCAAATACGATTTGATCCGCAGATTTCCGAATGGGGCAACCCGTTCCGATGAAGTCGGAACATTCCATTTTTGGAATGCAAACCCGGAGAACTGAAACATCTAAGTACCCGGTGGAAAAGAAAACAATAGTGATTCCCCAAGTAGTGGCGAACGAAAAGGGAATAGCCCAAACCATTGTTGTTACGGCAATAATGGGGTTGTAGGACTGTAATATGAAAGTAATACAAAAGTTGAATTATCTGGAAAGATAAGCCATAGAAAGTGATAGCCTTGTAAATGTAATGTATTACCCGATAGCAGTATCCTGAGTAGTGCGGGACCGGAGAAATCCCGTATGAATCTGCCAGCACCATCTGGTAAGGCTAAATACTCCTGAGAGACCGATAGTGAACTAGTACCGTGAGGGAAAGGTGAAAAGTACCCTAAACAAGGGGGTGAAATAGAACCTGAAACCATACGCTTACAAGCGGTAGGAGCCCCGCACATAATTTTTATGTGCGGGGTGACTGCGTGCCTTTTGCATAATGAGCCTACAAGTTACTCCTCTCTGGCTTGGTTAATCCCCTTTGGGGTGGAGCCGTAGCGAAAGCAAGTCTGAATAGGGCGTTTAGTCAGAGGGGGTAGACGCGAAACCTGGTGATCTACCCATGACCAGGCTGAAGCCCCGATAACACGGGGTGGAGGGCCGAACTATTGTACGTTGAAAAGTGCTTGGATGAGTTGTGGGTCGGAGTGAAAGGCTAATCAAACCAGGAAATAGCTCGTTTTCCCCGAAATGTTTTTAGGAACAGCCTCGGGGATAGTCTGAAAGAGGTAGAGCTACCAATTGGACTAGGGGGTGTCAAAACCTACCAAATCCAGATGAACTCCGAATACTTTCAGATATACCCGGGAGTGAGGGTCAGGGTGCTAAGGTCCTGATCCGAGAGGGAAAGAACCCAGACCATCAGCTAAGGTCCCTAAATTTATGCTAAGTTGTACAAAGGAAGTTCAGTTGCTTAGACATCCAGGATGTTGGCTTGGAAGCAGCCATTCATTTAAAGAGTGCGTAACAGCTCACTGGTCGAGCGACAGGGCATCGATAATAATCGGGCATCAAGCATAATACCGAAGCTATGGTTTCCCGACATTAGTCGGGAGAGGTAGGGGAACATTCTCATTTCATTGAAGTTTTGATGTAAGTCAGGATGGAGAGATGAGAAAAGAAAATGTAGGCATAAGTAACGATAATCCCGATGAGAAATCGGGACACCGATAGACTAAGGTTTCCTGATCAACGCTAATCGGATCAGGGTTAGTCGGGTCCTAAGGTGAATCCTAACGGAGTAATCGATGGACAACAGGTTAATATTCCTGTACTACCTCTATCCAGTGATGGAGAGAAGGAGAAGTGAAAGGTCTGCGTACTGACGGAATAGTACGTTGAAAGGTCTAGGTATACGATCAGTTGGCAAATCCGCTGATTGTGCTGAAACCTGATAGTACCACAAACCTTCGGGCGAGTGGATAATGACCCTAATCATGCTCCCAAGAAAATCTTCTAAGCGTTAAAGTTAGAGGTACCCGTACCGCAAACCGACACAGGTAGTCAAGGAGAGAATCCTAAGGTGCTCGAGTGAATCATGGCCAAGGAACTCGGCAAAATCGCCCTGTAACTTCGGGAGAAGGGGCGCCTACCTTCCTGATTTATCAGGAAGAAGGCCGCAGCGAAAAGGCCCAAGCGACTGTTTAACAAAAACACATGGCTTTGCGAAATCGAAAGATGATGTATAAGGCCTGACACCTGCCCGGTGCCGGAAGGTTAAGGAGAGATGTTATTCCCGACTTGTCGGGAAAAAGCATTGAACTGAAGCCCCGGTAAACGGCGGCCGTAACTATAACGGTCCTAAGGTAGCGAAATTCCTTGTCGGGTAAGTTCCGACCTGCACGAATGGTGTAACGACTTGGGCACTGTCTCAGCCATGAGCTCGGTGAAATTGTAGTATCGGTGAAGATGCCGATTACCCGCAACGGGACGGAAAGACCCCGTGAACCTTTACTATAGCTTAACATTGACTTTGGGTGAATGATGTATAGGATAGGTGGGAGACTGTGAAATGGTGTCGTCAGGCATCATGGAGTCGTCCGTGAAATACCACCCTTTATTTATTTGGAGCCTAATCCCGATTACCTCGGGAGAAAGTGTTTGGTGGGTAGTTTGACTGGGGTGGTCGCCTCCAAAAAAGTAACGGAGGCTTTCAAAGGTACCCTCAGCACGTTTGGAAACCGTGCATAGAGTGCAATAGCATAAGGGTGCTTGACTGTGAGACTGACAAGTCGAGCAGGGTCGAAAGACGGATATAGTGATCCGGTGGTTCTGTATGGAAGGGCCATCGCTCAAAGGATAAAAGGTACTCCGGGGATAACAGGCTGATCTCCCCCAAGAGCTCATATCGACGGGGAGGTTTGGCACCTCGATGTCGGCTCGTCACATCCTGGGGCTGGAGAAGGTCCCAAGGGTTGGGCTGTTCGCCCATTAAAGTGGCACGCGAGCTGGGTTCAGAACGTCGCGAGACAGTTCGGTCCCTATCTGTTGTGGGCGCTGGAAGCTTGAGAGGACCTGACCTTAGTACGAGAGGACCGGGTTGGACGAACCTCTGGTGTATCTGCTGTGACGCCAGTTGCATCGCAGAGAAGCTACGTTCGGATGAGATAAGCACTGAAAGCATCTAAGTGCGAAACTCACCTCAAGATGAGGCTTCCTTATAAGGGCCGTCAGAGATTATGACGTTGATAGGTCGCAGGTGTAAAGACAGAAATGTCAAAGCTGAGCGATACTAATTGCCCAAAAACTTTTTTATCATAGAGATGTATTTTTGTGCTCGCTCTTTCAATAATGTCAAAATTTATACATCCCGGGTACTCGGGAGTAGTTGGCAATATTGCCAACTGCCTTTTGCCAACTGCTAACTTTTACAATGGTGACTATAGCGCAGGTGAACACCTTTTTCCATTCCGAACAAAGAAGTTAAGCCCTGCAGCGCTGATGGTACTGCGGTAAAACGTGGGAGAGTAAGTCGTTGCCAGTTTTTTTTAAATTTTAATATGGATTTTAAAATTGAGTCCACTCCAAAAAGCATGCACTGAACGAAGTGAACGTGTCAATTTTCGCCACAAAAGCACAAAAACACCCGCCTGCCATAGGCCTTTAGCGGGCAGGCAAAATCCCACAAAAGTTATTTGATTGATTTTTCCCGAGTACTCGGGATGGGATTTAGTGCTTTGGTGTTTTAGTGGCATTTTTTTTATTATATTATAAACTCAACTTTACAATCATGGTTACTAAAAACACTAATCTGCTAATAATGCTCATTACACTTTTGGCATTTTCGAGTTGCAAAAAGGATGCTGCGGTTGCCCAGGAACCTCCGTTAACAAATGAAGAAATATTGATTAATAATAGTTGGAAAATAGAATCAATTATTGTTAAAAAAGGCACACACGATCCTGATGCTAATGTACCGGAAGAAGATGCATCAACCGCTTGTAAAGTTGACGGAGTTATTATATTCTTAATATCAGGAAAGCTAAAAATTTATGATGGAAATACAAATTGTATTTTCGGGGACGAAGAAGGTGTAACCTGGACATATGATGATTCCTTAAAATATATAACTTTTAGACAGGTGACAAAAGGTGGGGGTTTCGTGTGGCAAATTGGCTATAAAGTTATACATATAACATCTGAAGAAATAAAATTATATCAGCAGGGTACCGCAATTGAAGCAGGAAATATTGAAGTAGTAATAACAACCTTGATATCTATATAAAATAACAGTTTCATAATATAGCCTTTAAATTATTAACCTTTCTGCCAACAGGCAGACCAAAATCTTATCAATCATGAAAAAACTTAGCGTCTTAGCCCCGAGTACTCGGGGGTTAAATAAATTAGTTTTTAGAGACGCCCTCATAAAAATTTACTAAATTTGCCTTCAAAGCTGATCCCGAGTACTCGGGAGAAAAACCGGAATTATTTTTGCAAAGTTATTCAAGTAATACTTATATTTGGGCTTTACTGTTATTCTTGCGAAAAATATTATATTATGGGCATCTCTAAAAACTACACCATACATTCCCCTCTACCTGCCCGCCACGGCCAAGGCAGGCGGGTCAAGAGCGGCAAGGGGTGTGTTTTAAAAAATATGTAGTTTTTAGAGATGCCCTTATAAACTCAACTTTACAATCATGGTTACTAAAAACACTAATCTGCTAATAATGCTCATTACACTTTTGGCATTTTCGAGTTGCAAAAAGGATGCTGCGGTTGCCCAGGAACCTCCGTTAACAAATGAAGAAATATTGATTAATAATAGTTGGAAAATAGAATCAATTATTGTTAAAAAAGGCACACACGATCCTGATGCTAATGTACCGGAAGAAGATGCATCAACCGCTTGTAAAGTTGACGGAGTTATTATATTCTTAATATCAGGAAAGTTAGAAATTTATGATGGAAATACAGATTGTGTTTTTGGGAGCGAAGAAGGTTTAACCTGGAAATATGATAATTCCTCAGAATTTATAACTTTCAGACGTGAAACAACAGATGGGGCTTTCCTGGGGAAGTTTGGCTATAAAGTTATACATATAACCTCAGAAGAAATAAAATTGTATCAGCAGGGCACCGGAATTGAAACAGGACCTATTCAAGTAAGAATAACAACCTTGATATCTATATAAATTAACAACTTTATAATATAGCCTTATAATTATTAACCTTTCTGCCAACAGGCAGGCCAAAATCTTATCAATCATGAAAAAACTATCTCTTAGCATTACTGCGGTATTTATAGCTGCTGCCGCTTTCAGCCAAATTAGTACAACCGATACACCGGAATTAATTCTAATAGCCGGTCCTGCAGTAAATAACGTATATGTACCTCCCGATCCTGATTTTTTTGATCCGAATAAAGTACAAACAGCGGTATTTATTGTGAATTATTCTGGAAGTTGGCCTGCTGATGCGGTAAAAGCATTTGAATATGCGGTTGATATTTGGGAAAAATCTCTCACATCTTCTGTTAACATAGTAATTTCTGCAAGTTATCATAATCTTGGTAACATAGGTGTTCTTGGTGCGGCTAGAGCATATTCTGAATGGAGAGAATTCGCTGCCCCCCACCCACAGTATCAACCGAATACGTGGTTTACAGTAGCTTTAGCGAATTCAATGATTGGTATTGATTTAGACCCAGCTAATGTAGATATGTATGTAAACTTGAATTCTCAAATCACCGATTGGTATTTTGGTACCGATGGCCAAACACCAGATACTGATCATGATTTTGTTACAGTTGCGCATCATGAAATTGCTCATGGTTTAGGTTTTTTCTCAACCCTGCATGAATTTGCACTTGGTGGCCCGGAGTGGAGTAGAGATAGTTTTCCTAATACTTACGATCGGTATATTGTAAATGGTAGCGGTACAAAATTAACCAGCTTACCATTGTTTGGGTCGACATTAACAAATTTTGTGCAAAGCAATAATATATTTTGGGATGGCGCTGAAGCTACAACCGCTAATGGAAGTACTAATCCGAAACTGTATGCCCCTGCTACATGGTTACGAGGTTCAAGCATCTCTCATCTTGATGAAGTAACTTTTAATCCCACTGACCATGCTTTAATGACCCCTGTTACAGATAAAAGTGAGGCATGGCATAACCCCGGCTCAGTGGGCATTGGAATAATGAAAGATATTGGCTGGCAAGCTGTGCTAATTTCTGACATTAATGATGAAGTAGAAGTTAGCGGCCCTTTAACTTTTTCTCAATCAAAAGGAACCGGCTCCTCAGTTTTTTCCCCGATTATTTATAACGCGGATTATATTGATTGGGCCCCTGTTGGCAATTTTGCTGTTTCATGGTCTTGGAATATTCAGTTATTTCATATAGACGGTACTTATGATCTGATCGCTAACACAAGCGGATCTCAGTCGGATGCCGGTAATTTTTCGAGTTATACAATATCTTCTGCTTTCACGTTACCCGATCTTCACTGGGCCAGAGATGCAGATGGTAATATATTAGGGAAAGTAAATGTCTTTGCAATAGATGATGAAGGAGATGGACATGGGGATGATATGCTAATAAAGGTCAAAGTGCCACCTAATAAACCATTTGTCAGTATTGAACAATTAAGTTGTACTTCATTAGAAATTTCCTCCTATTCAAGTGGTGCAACAAGTTATGAAATTTATTATGGTACAAGTCCTGGTGTATATAATGGTACCGGAATTGATCAGGGAAATTCTCCAATAAATATCGGAAGTGCAACCACATTTAATTTGACAGGTTTAACCAGTGGAACTCGTTATTATTTTGCCGCTAAAGGTTTTAATCCTGAAGGATCGAGTGTATTTTCTGATGAAGTTGATAATTTTGTTTATGATATAGAAAACTTTATTGCAACCACAAGCGCTGTTTGGGAACCTGGTGCCGGCAACAATCCCTTTGGCAGTATTACAGGCGAAGTTATTATAGGACAAAAGTTGACCATACCTGCAGGCATAGACATTACCATTAAAGGCATGAATTTTAAGTTTGGGCCCGAAGCTGAAGTAATAGTTCAAGGTAAGCTGACCTCTGATGCTTCTACCTTTGAATCAATTACAGATTGTGGTAATACTACAATGTGGAATGGTGTAAAAGTAGAAGATGGAGGAGAATTTATTACTATTAATAACTCAGCAATTTACGATGCAATTACAGGCATTTCCGGTACTGGTACAAATGCTATAGTAAAAGTTGATGGTAATACGTTTTTTGAAAGAAATAAAGAGCACATAAAGCTTATATCTTTAAATAATGCGGATACCTATATTCGAAATTCAACATTTTCTCACCAACAGACATTATTAGATATATCAATATCCAACAACTCCAGGCGAAGTATTATCCTTAATAATTGTCTTTTGGATACTGCTATAACATTAAATACATTTATTGATGGATTTTTGGGAATAGATATTGAAGATAGTAAAGTGGATATAAGAGGAAATATTTTCCACAATCAACATCATGCAATAGTAGCTAATGGAATGCAAACTGGTAATTTTAGAGAGGTTAACATATTTAATATGAATACCTTTAACGATATTAATGGTATAATTATCTGGTTTGCTTTTGGTATTTCAGGTACTATTGAAAATAATATTTTCAATCACAATATAACATTACAATCACATGATATAGATATAAGACTAAATTCTTGTGTAAGCTGTGGAAAAAGCATAATCATCAAAAATAATACTTTTAATAACCACATAGGAGATGCAGTCTTTTTAACTGATAATTCAGGTTTAAATATATTAATTGATGATAATACTTTCAATGCAGTTACCTCATGGGTGTTTACTAGTGGCTTAGTACGCGCTATCAACGTTGTAGAAACAAGCCCTGCATCCTTTGCCTCCTTTAGAATCAGGAACAATATAATAAATGATACCAAAGATGGAATTAAGGTTACAAATGTTAATAATCTACAAGTCTTTAATAATATAATTACTTTCAGCATTTTTGAGCCAGGTGGCGCTAAAACAGGTATTGAGTTGCAAAATTGCCCGTTTATTTCTGTTGATTTAAATCAAGTTAGCAGCAACAGTAATCCACAACCCTCTATGGTAGGTATCAAAGTTTCAGATTGCGGAGGCGCAAGCTTTGTTCAAAATAACCTACTTGATGACCTTGGCTGCGGCCTTTTGTTTGCTTTTGATAATATAGGTTTAATACCAGAAGATAATAATATAAATAATTGCGATAACGCCATTGTCTTATATTTTAATAAATTCAACGATATTGGTCAGAAACTTGGTACATCTACTGGCCCTGTAGACAATCCCATCACCAACTCCGCCAATGCCGACTATGTATTGATCCACAACAATCTTGGTGACGTAGAAAATAATATAAGATTCAACTACTGGTATATGAGCGACTATTGCACAGCAGTTGATAAGTATTTTAGTGAAGTTTCGCCAGGCGTATTGACAGAAGTCTTTCCCTGCCGCATCCTTAAAAAAAAGCCTGCCGGGCCGCCTTGTGGTGTCATTCAGTTGCCATCCAATGTTTGTGCTATGCCGCTTATTGTAATTCCGCCTAATCCTGTCTGCGACAAAGATAAATTCAGGAGAAAATATCTTGAGGCGATCAGAGGGAATTTGAATCCACATCAAAAAGACCATCAAAGCGAGTTTGTTAGAAAGCTCGTAGAAATTCAGAAGCACATTGCCGGTGGCGAATTTGCACAGGCAGCGCAAAAATTGATTTACCTGCCCCCGGCTTGTGAATTTGAAAGGCGCATCAAAGATGTGCTTGAGACTTTTGTAAATATAAAAATGCAGGATCGTACATTAACACAGGCAGAAAAAGATACCTTAATAACCATAGCCGAAAACACGCCTGATATACTTAGGCAGGCAGTAGCATTAGCCCGTGCCGTGCTTAAATCTGAAGAAAATATGGATATTGAAGACCACCTGCCCGTGATACCCAATAATAATAATGCACGAATAGGGGTATTTAATGGTGATAACAACGAAACTACAAATGAAAATATTGAAATATTCCGGGATGTTCTGATTCAAATTTATCCCAACCCTGTTACCGGTAATCATATAAACATTCAATATAGATTACCGGAAAAAATAACCGCGAAGGTGGAAATTTATGATATTGCAGGGCGTCAAAACCATCATTTAATATTGATTGAAGGGATAGGTAACACAGATATTGATCTCAGTGATTTGAATAAAGGCTTGTATATTTATTTTATCACTATCAATAACGAGCCATATATTATTGACAAGTTAATTGTTGAATAATTTTCGTAAGCGTCTATCGGTTTTATACCGGCAGACGCTTTTTTATAGTTACCCCAATCAATATAAGATCATGAAGTCAAAATTAGAGGCTTACCTGTTAATTATACTCAACATTTTATTGTTTAATCTGATTTGCTATGCTCAAAACGACTTCGCTAAATTTTATTCAAACCCGGATTATAAGCATCATGATACGGATTTAAAAATAATAAAAAGTTATGATAATAATTATATTTTAACTGGGACTCTTTTTATTAAATCTATTAACAAATCAGGAATATTTTTAATTAAAACAGACAGTACAGGCAATTTAATATGGTCAAAGATTATTGGTAATTTTGATTGGATTTATGAAGGTTGGGATATTATTCAAACGTCCGATTCGAATATTATCATAACCGGAGCTATAGTTGCTACTCCTATTTATACTGTTATTATTAAGCTTGATAAGAACGGGGACCTTATCTGGTCAAAAAAATATCAATCAACGAATGAGCTTGCTCCGGCAGACATCATAGAAAACTCACAGGGCGATTATGTAATAGCCGGCTGTGATATAGTAAATAACAAAAGAGATGCTGCTTTTTTAAGAATAGATAAGGATGGCGCTGTAAAAAGCTTTAAACGCATACAGGATACGCTTAAAGACGTTTGCAATTCTTCTATTTTTGAGCTTGATAATGGTGAATATTTCATTGCCGGCCTCACACAGGATTATGATACCATAGTTGGCTTTGAGAATCTTTTTTTCTTAGCGAGAGTGGATAGCGCCGGCAATAAAATTTTTACCAAGGTCATTTATTATAATTATTATCTCACAGAGGGGACAGTTCCAATAATGGTAAAAAATAAAAAGACAAATACTTATCTTATTACAGCCCTAACATTCTTTAATTCCAGTATTCGCCCCATTTTTATCAATTTAAATGATAACAGTACAATAAGCTGGGCCAAAATCCTGGAAAATCAATTAATTCCCTCTACGAGATATACCGGGTTAAATGCTACGGAAAATGGTGGTTATCTTTTAAAGGGAATCATATTTGGTGGTGTTATGGGTCGTGGGGTAACGATAATTAAATTAGATTCATTGGGGAATACAACCTGGGTCAGAACAATAGGTGAAAGTAATGTGGAAGAAACAGGTGAATACAAAAGACACGGTATTGCTTATGAAACTACAGGTGGAGATGTAATGGCTTTACTTGTGAGGGCACCATCCATAGATATCAACTTCGATACTACTGAACTAAATTTAGTTAGGATGAACCAGGACGGAACCCAGAATTGTTTCCGGGAATATAATTTCACTTTTACAGAATATGATACCATCCCGGTGGTATATGATATACCAAGTGTAACGATCCCCATGGAAGATAGCATTACCGTGAGTAATTTCCCGGTATTAATAGCTGATATTAATTATTTATCCGGAGATGTTTGTGATACTATCACAGGTATAATATCGGGAACAAATCTAAATAATGGTGATATTTTACTTTATCCCAACCCTGTTACCGGTAATCACGTAAATATTCAATATAGATTGCCGGAAAACTCAAGCGGGAAAATGGAAATTTATGATCTGATGGGGCGCAAGCTGCATCGTTTAATATTTACTGAAAGTGCAGGTACAATAAATTTTGATCTCAGTGATTTACCTAAAGGCTTGTATATTTATACCATTGCTATCAATAACGAGCCATACAAAATTGATAAGCTGATCGTTGAGTAGTTTTATATTAAGAGTCTGCCGGCAACTAAACCGGCAGGCTCTTTTTTATCGTTCAACCAAAAATAGCTAATATCATGTGGATAAAATTTAAACCTTACCTGTTAATTATTCTCACCAATTTTTTTTTCATTGTCACTTGTTTTTCTCAAAATAATTACACCAAAAAGTACTGGGGATCAGATTATTATAACGGCCCGTTTAAGATGATAAATACTTATGATAATGGATATATTTTAATGGGGCACGTTTTTTTTTGGTCTATTTCTAAACAACACATTTTTTTAATTAAAACAGATAGTACAGGAAATATAATCTGGGCAAAAACAATAGGTGAATGGGATTACGTATGGAGCGCCTGGGATATTATTCAAACATCTGATACTAATATTATATTAGTAGGTTATCCATATGGTCTATATGCATCCATTATTATTAAATTTGATATGAATGGAAACAGCATCTGGTCTAAAAAATATCAATCACCAAACGATCTTATTGTTGATCAGATCATAGAAGACTCCAGTGGGGATTATGTGCTTACGGGCTGCAATCGTGTAGGTGGTATAAAGCTGACACAGGATATTGCTTTTTTAAAAATAGATAAGAATGGTAATGTTAAAGACTTTAAGTTAATAAAAGATACACTTGATTATGCCTGTGGTACTTCAATTATTGATGCTGATAATGGTGAGTATTTAGTTGCAGGATTTATTAAGTTAAATATCCCGGAACCTAGCATTTATTTTTATTTTGCAAAGTTAGATAGTACAGGTAATGCAATTTTTACCAAATCTATAACTGCTAAAACTATCCTTCAATGGGGGGGTAAGCCTACCATATTTTATGATAAAAATAATAAAAACTATACTATTTTAGGGCCAATGCCGGAAGTTATAATTAACCTTACTCAACTATATGATATTGCCATTTTTAATATATTTAATAATGGAACTATAAGCTGGGCTAAATATTACGGGAAAAATTATTCCTCTACTATATGGAATCAAGATTACTATGTTACTCAAGCAGGAGAGTATCTGGTAGTAGGGACTGTTATCAGGACAGATTTTGTTAGTAATAATATTGAGGATATATTTATTGTTAAATTTGATTCCTTAGGAAACACGATCTGGTATAAAGAGCTCGGAGACGATGGTAATAATAATAGTGTTGCTATTTTAGAAACAACTGATAGTAATATAACGTTTTTGGGTACTACGGAAGGGCCTGCTGGTTTAGATACTAATACAATAAATTTACATAAAATTAATCAGGATGGTAGTCCTTACTGTTATCAGGTACACAATGATTTTTTTTCATTTTATGAATTAGATACTATTCCAATTGTTAATGATATACAAAGTGTAACGATCCCCATGGAAGATAGCATTACCGTGAGTAATTTCCCGGTATTAATAGCTGATATTAATTATTTCACAGGCGATGTTTGTGATACTATCACAGGTATTATATCGGAAACAAATCTCTATAAGGGTGATATTTTACTTTATCCCAACCCTGTTACTGCTAATCACGTAAACATTCAATATAGATTGCTGGAAAACTCAAGCGGGAAAATGGAAATTTATGATCTAATGGGGCATAAGGTTGATGCTTTGATATTTACCGAAGATGCAGGTATAATAGAGTTTGATCTTAGTCATTTACCAAAAGGGTTGTATTTTTATACTATTATTATCAATAACGAGCCCTATAAAATTGATAAGCTGATTGTTGAGTAGTTTATATTTAGAGTCTACCGGCTAAAAACCGGCCACCTTTTGTCTATTAGACCGAAGATGATAAATATTTTTGCATCTGTTGTGTTAGGTACCTGAGATGCCTGGATTTTAAAATTTAGATAAAAACAATATCCTCCAATAAGTTTTCTCCACCTTCATTATTTAATATTTGGAGGATTTTTGTTTTGGATAGAGAAAGTTCCTGTTTGAGCGGAGCTGAAGTGAGTTCAACAAACATAACTTTTTCCTTAATAAATATTTTTGTAGTTCTTTTGGCAATTGGCTTGCCCATCAACCTTTCCCATGAAGCAATGATGTGTGTCTGGTTAAACTTGTCTTTGATATTATATGTTTGAAGCATATCATTAACAGCCTCTTTGATACTGACGGCATCTGATTTTTCATTATTTAGCTGAATGTTCTTCATATAAATTCGTATATTTGCATCGGGTATGCCACTAGTAAAAGAAAATAATAAAGCAAATTTGAGTGCAAAGGTAAGGTTTTCAAATGAAACCTGGCTTGGGTGGTATAAAAAAATGCAATTGATGAGGAAATTTGAAGAAAAAGCAGGTCAATTGTATGGTCAACAAAAAATAAGAGGATTCTGTCATTTGTATATAGGGCAGGAAGCCTGTGCGGCAGGCGCTGCTACCGCACTCACAAAGCATGATAAATGGATAACCGCCTATAGAGACCATGGTATTCCGCTCACACTCGGTACAGATCCAAAAGCTGTAATGGCAGAATTGTTTGCAAAATCTACCGGCTGTTCAAAAGGTAAAGGCGGATCTATGCACATGTTTGATAAAAGTGTAAATTTTTTTGGAGGTCATGGAATAGTAGGAAGCTGCATACCAATAGGCGCTGGAATCGCATTTGCAGAAAAATATAATAAAACAAAAAATGTTTGTATCTGTTTTTTTGGAGATGGCGCTGTCAGGCAAGGTGTATTCCATGAAACATTAAATATGGCTATGACCTGGAAGCTGCCGGTAATATTTGTTATAGAGAATAACGGTTATGCCATGGGAACTTCAGTTGCAAGACAGTCAAACGTTACGGATCTTTATAAATTGGGACGGGCTTACGAGATGCCCTCTGCAGCTGTAGATGGTATGAAAGTAGAAGATGTGCATAATTCAGTAAAAAAAGCTGCTGAAAGAGCACGTAAGGGGGATGGCCCGATGTTATTGGAATTTTTAACTTACCGTTACAAAGGGCATTCTATGAGCGACCCGGCTAAATACAGAACCAAAGAAGAGGTGGAATCATACAAAGAGCAGGATTGTATTGATCATATACGCAATACAATAATCAAAAATAAAATAGCCAGTGAGGTACAATTAATTAAAATAGATGACCAAATAAAGCAAAAGATAGAAGAAGCGGTTAAATTTGCAGAAGAATCTCCATATCCGTCACCGGAAGATGTATATAAAGATGTATATGTGCAGGAGGATTATCCGTTTACAACTGAATAACATATAAAGGAATGATGCCTATTGTAGCAACAATTTAGTTTTGCAACATTAATTAGTAATAAATAGATTCTTTCGTTATTAATCAACAAATAATATATTTTATGATTACAATATTGCGTAATTAAATTGTTGCTACACTATGCTCTAAGCTATCATAGAATGAAATTGAACAAGATATATAATGAAAATTGCCTTGATACTATGGCAAAGATGATGGACAATTTTATTGATTTAACAGTAACATCACCTCCGTACGGGAATATGAGGAATTACAATGGTTATAGTTTTAATTTTAAAAAAATTGTAAAGGAATTATACCGGGTAACTAAAAAAGGTGGTATGGTTATTTGGGTTGTAACAGACAAAACCGAAAAAGGGACAGAAACAGGCACGAGCTTTAAGCAGGCTCTATTTTTTGTAGAAAGCGGTTTTAAGCTATTGGATACAATGATATTCAAAAAACCACCTAAAGGAGCAACTGGAAATAATAAGATCTATTGGCAAGGGTTTGAGTATATGTTTGTTTTCACAAAGGGTAAGCCAAAGACTATCAATTTAATACACGACAGAAAAAACAAGGAAAGCAGAAAAGGAGACAATGGCACAAAAAGATTGAGAAATGGAGAGCTTAAGAAGGTAAAGAGAGGCGGATATGGAGAATTCGGGAGGAGAACAAATGTTTGGGAATATGCGGTAGGCAGAGGGCATAGCACAAAGGACATTGAAGCATTTAAGCATCCGGCAATATTCCCGGAAAAACTTGCCAACGACCATATACTTAGCTGGAGTAATGAAAAAGATATTGTTTACGATTGCTTTATAGGAAGCGGGACAACAGCAAAAATGGCTATACTAAATAGCCGTAAATACATAGGAAGTGAAATATCGAAAGAATATTGCGAGATCGCAGAAAAGAGGGTAAGGAAATACCTGGCGCTCAACTAGTATAGCGTTTCATAAAAAGGATAACATTTAACCTATATTATTCCTAAACTTTAAGATGAAACAAATAAAATCCCAAATCCAAAGCTCAAAATCCAAAATAAATCCCAAAACCTAAATCCAAAAAAAAAAGCCATACGATTTACGGGAGAGATTATTGCTGTTCGGAAAAAGAATGATTATAAGCAGAAAATCGTAACTTTGTGTTCTGAAATTGGGATTTTAAACTTGGGATTTATTTTGAAGTTGGGATTTTGAAATTGGGATTTTATGAATAATTGAGGATAGTAATTATTTTTTATTTGTTATTATTTTAGTGAAACGCTATACTAGTGAATACATTTTCATTTAAATTAGAACATAATTTCATAAATAGATTTAAAAATTATTATGCCATTACAGAAAAAAAGAAAAACAATTTTAGAGGACCCTGAAGTAATTCAGGAGCAGTTCGGCAAAACAGAAGATTTTCTTAAAAAGAATCAGAACGTTTTCATGGCCATTGGTGTAGCAATTGTAGTGATAGTTGGGGGACTTTGGTTGTATAGGTCATCAATAAAGGAACAAAATAACGAGGCTCAGGCTGAAATGTTTCAGGCAGTCTATTATTTTGAAGCTGACTCTCTGAATAAGGCGCTCAATGGTGATGGTAATAATCTGGGGTTCTTTGATATTGCCGATGAATATAGCATGACTGATGCGGGTAATCTTGCCAATTTTTATATAGGAGTGATCTACCTAAAGCAGGGGCTATATGAAGATGCCATCAGTTATCTGGAAGATTTTAGTACACCCGATTTACTTGTACAAGCAAGAGCTTATTCTTTGATCGGTGACGGCTATATGGAACTTGATGAATTACAGGAGGCAATTAAATATTATAACAAAGCTGCAAATTATAAACCTAATCAATATTTTACACCTCAGTATTTGATGAAATTGGCTATGGCTTATGAAGCAATAAACGATTATGCCTCTGCCGTGTTAACTTATGAAAAGATAATGGATGAGTTTTCAGAATCGCCCGAGATTAATGATGTAAAGAAGTATAAAGCAAGGGCGGAAGGATTAGCTATAATGAAGTAGCAGTGGTAGTGACAGTAGACAATGACTATGACTATGACAAGCGAAGGCAATCATCTGATGACTGGATAGATTGTGCGTTGGCGTCATCAGATGAATTTGCTGGGAATAAGGGAATAAGGCAATAAGGAAATAAAGGAATAGGGGAATAAGGGTTGGAAATGACAATGACAATATTCGTACTTCGTACTTCGTCATTCGTACTTAAAAAATGACTATGACAAAAAACTATGTCTTGCAACCATGTAATCATCCAACCATGCATTCAATTCTATGATTCACCTTTTTAGTAAAAATGGCAACTCCTCTAAAAGATCACGACAGACCTTTATCGGGAAAGCTTATTGATATTTCTGAAAAAAAATTCGCTTTGGTTGTTTCTTCCTGGAATAAAGAAGTAACCGAATTACTTTATTCAGGGGCATACGATGTTTTGATCAGGCATGGAGCAAAAAAGACGAATATAATCAGAAAAAATGTACCGGGAAGTTTTGAGCTTAGCTTAGGAGGACAGTGGACGGCTCAATCAGATCAGATCGATGCAGTGATCTGTTTAGGTTGTATAATTCAGGGCGAAACAAGACATTTTGAATTTATCTGTAATGCTGTTTCGTATGGGCTTACGAAGGTTGGATTAAAATATAATAAACCGGTGATCTTTGGTGTGTTAACCACAAATAATCTACAGCAAGCCATGGACAGGGCTGGGAAAAAATATGGAAATAAGGGTGAAGAAGCTGCGTTGAGCGCTATTAAGATGTTGGGGTTTTAAATCTTTTAGTCAATAATAATTGTAATTTAAACCTTTTTCTATAGCTACTATCTATGATAATAGAATCAATGTCTATAAGGATAATATTGGGCATTTGAATAAGCAAACCGTAAAATAAAAGGCAGAAGTAATAAATACTTTTTCATGGTTATTTTATAATAATCATTTTGTTTTTCGCTGCTACTTTTTTATTAATATTCAACGTACAAAAATAAAAACCGTTAGGCAAATCTGTTGTGTATAGGTTTACTTTTCCCTGCTCATTATCAACTTTATATCTTTTTAACTCATTTCCCAAAATATTATAAATGCAAATAACGGCATCTTTTGCATTTTCAGGTAATTTGTAGTCAATAGTTATTGTCTCATTTGCAGGATTTGGGTAAACGGTAATAGAATAATTGTTTTGATAAACTTGTTCTATTATCCCTACTGTGCTACTACAAATAGTATCGCAACCTGCGTATGCACATCCGCAGCTATCCAGCTTGATTACCCACATATCATTTCTACCGGTATCGGGAGGTAAAGGATTAATAAAACCTACAGCTATAAAACCACCGTTTGATGTTGGTTTTACATCTCTTAAATAATTTCGACTATTAATACCCAATAATATTTTGTGTTCTCTCCACCAGATACTGTCTCCCTGTGAATTAATTTTTAAAAGCAAACCAACGGGCATACCATTGGCATCAGGTTTTTGACCAACAGTAATAAAGCTGCCATCAGATAATTCATATATTGGACCAAGTCCTTGAAGATAATTAACAGGGCCATAAGTTTTATCCCAGTCCACAGAACCATTATTGAATAATTTAATTATTCTGGATTGCTTGTATGTTTTTGAACCATTTTTGTACCTTCCAATTTGGGTGCTCAAAATATAACCTCCATCTGATGTTGGAATGATGAATGCTGCATTGTCTGAATATATCCCACCAAAGGTTTTACTCCATTGTACATTTCCTAAACTATCAACTTTTATAATATAAGTATCATAATCTCCTGCACCAAAACTATTTGTACCGCCACCCAATATAAATCCTCTATCTTGAGTTTGTTCTACTGTAAAAGCTTTTTCAATATTGCTTCCACCATAAGCATTTTGCCATTCTATATTGCCTAAGCTGTCAGTTTTTATTAACAATACATCACCATCAGCATCTGTTTTAGTTGTTACACCTACTAATATAAACCCTGTATCATTGGTTTGTTTACACTGATAACCTGCATAAAAGTTGGTATCTCCGTATATCTTTGTCCACATTGTATCACCTAAATTATTAAATTTAAAAAGCATAGCATTATTATTACCTGTTGAATCCATTAGCCCCCCACCCAATGCATATCCTCCATCATTAGTTGGTATAAAAGAACCACCTATCCCTGGATAATAATAAGTATTAGGTTTAATATATGATTTTTTCAATACTTCATTACCGAAACTATCAATGAAAAGAAGATTTAATCGGTAACGTGTCACAGCGCTATCGTATGATTGACCTGCCACTATATAACCATTAACAACTGATAATACACTGGATGAAGTATTAGACCATTCGTTATAATAGTTATATCGTTTATTGAAATAAATCTGTTGAGAATTACTTATTAAAGTTATACAAATAAAATTTATTAATAAAAATATTATGAAGAAGAACTGTTTCATAAACAAAAACAGAGCAGCTTCATTAATAGAAATATAGCTGCTCTGTTTGAAATTTATTTGTGAATGATCAATTTATCCCTTGCTATTGTATTGTTGTTAACAATTATGGTATAAAAATAAAGGCCATTTGGAATATTGTTTGTATTGAAATTAATAGTTCCATGTAAATTATTTATTCTATAATTAAGAACTTTATTACCCAATATGTCATAAAGATGGAAATGTGCGTTGTTTGAAGTGTTGTCTAATTTCAATGTAACTTTAAAAGATTTACCGGCAGGATTGGGATAAATGGTAATTTTACTATCATCTTTATATTTAATATTTTCAGCGATAATATCTTCAGTATTATCATTAGCTAATCTTGCATTATTATTGTTAAGCCAAAATTGTATAAATTTTTCAGGAATGCGCTCATTAAATACACGGTCAAGCATTGCACGGGCATGTATGTAGCCGTATTTGGCGCTGTCTGTTGCAACATACCTTACTTTGGCTTCTTTTATCGTATCATCTTTTATCTCAAAATAAGTTTCGTTTGATAATTCAATATCTATCATTATTTGTTTGAGCCTGCCAAAATTTTCAAATTCAGGAACCTGGTTAAGCGTATCCACCATTTGCTGGGCATTTATATAATTTCCTCTTTTAAGATGAGCATCAGCTAATTTGCGCCTTGGTTGGTGTCTTTCCACGGGCGGCAATTCTATTACTTCTTCCTGGTCTTTCAATGCTTCTTCCTGCTCTAATATTGCAATAACGCTGTCCATTGCACCAGGGATAGTATCGCTGTGCAGGTAATAGCGTATCTTTGCATGAACTGACAGCTCCCTTCTGTTTATAAAATATTTTACTTCACGCACCAATTCCTCTCTCGCAGAAATACCTGTTTGAACTGCATTAATATTAGCCATTGCTGCAGGAGGTAAAGGTTGGGCTCTGTTTTGAAGCGCATTTAACACTTTATCAGTAAGCGGAGAATTAGCAATGAGTATATCCCTTAAAATATTGGGTGGCAATGGGGGTATCCTGTCAATCGCTGCTATTAATACTTCATCTGTTAAATAGGGAGATGTACTTAATAACATATTTTTTAATTGGTTAGGAGATAATGGAGGCACTTTATTGATCTGAACCAGCAAATTTGCTTTATCCCCACCATCAAAGTGATCTTTTAATATATCTGCTTTATTCTTATATTTAAAGATCAAAGCTTGCTGACAGGCTATATCACAATCCGGTGGCAAATTAGAGGGACAGGATACATCAGGTATAAATTGAGAACCAGGACAAGGAACAGGATTAATATAAGGAGTTGAATAATTTAATGGTGTGGTATGGTAAACATTACCATTACTGTGATGGTTGTAATTAATGGAAGGAACTAAATAAGCAGAAATCTCTCCCTCACTGGTTGTATAGCTAAACTGGTTGCCTGCTGGAGTTTTATCTTCATCAAGATCACCGACAGGGGAACAAAATCCCTGATCCAAGGCAAGAGAACCTATCGCAAGTATATCAACACCAACTATGTTGATATAGCTATTACACCTGATTTCTGTTCCTAAATTATTACCAGCTATTGATGAAGCAATTAACAAATCATAATACTGGTTTCTGTAGAGCTCGTTAGCATCGTTTCCGGAATTTTCAATATAAGAACCGAAAACTCCGGTAGTTGATGTAGAATAAATTATATTACCTTCTGCCAAATATCCTGTACAATTTTCCAGATAGAAGCCGTAAGAATAACTGCCTGGATCATCAATGAAGGGCGCAAGGTCAAATTCATTCTCAGTAATTACTGCAAAATCAACTCCTCTTAATAATATTCCCCTGGTATTATTAAGAAATTTACTTTTGGTAATTGAAACACTATTTAATGAATTGGTTGCCGTTGCTTCTATGCCATAATAGAGGTTTTCAAAAATAGTAGGTTGAAAAGCAGGACAAGGGAATTGCTGCTGGTTTATGCATAGCTCATCCACAATATAGCTGGCATCGGTGCTTTTAATACCCCAGCCCCTGTCCTGAATGGCAAAATCACCGGGTGTAGTATTAATAAAATGGCAGCCTAGTATTTTTAAACCATGGTGATCAAAAAGATTGATAAATTCCATTTTTTGACCAAAGATATATTCAAATGGGGTAGATGAATTGTATTCAAAATTGCAGTTTTTAAAATAGCTGATGCTGTTAAAATCGGGATAGGAACGCATTTTCACTGCAAGATAGTTATTGATAAAAGCGCTGTTGGTTGCTTTTACAATACCCCCAGAGTGAGGTGTAAGCTTAACATTTATAAGGGACCTTCTGCCGCAAAAAATCCCCCTCTGTGCATTAATAATGGTAGTATTATTCATTACCAGTACGCCTTGATCAGCATTATTTTGTGGTTTTGTTTTATCTCCCCAATTTTCAATGCCATCCCAGGGGCCGCCACCACAACCAGTTAAGGTATCATAATTTGATATTAATTTACCTCCTGGTTTGATCACAATTCTTGCCCGGTCATAATCAAAGCCCGCTTCATTTATCACATCATAAGAAAACTCAAATTTAGACCATCCCATATGTAATACGCCACCACTATCTATAATTACTTCACCCAAAACTTTGAATGAGCCGAATTGCCAGTATACAATAGTGTCAATAACCGGATTTACAAAATCATATACAGGTGGAGTGCTGTTAACAGTACCAGAACCGATGATAATACAGCCATTTGCATCTGTAACGGTTGCATTATATATACCAGCTTCTAATCCGGTAGCTGTTTCGCTAGTTTGATTATCAGGGTCATCCCACAGATAGGTATAAGGTGGTAAACCACCGGTTACTACTGCAGAAGCACTTCCATCTGCAATAGGTTTATTACATACCTGATCTGATGTAATAATAGAAACAGATAATAAAGAATCATCAGTTATCGTTACATTTCCTGAGGTAAAACAACCGTTTGTATCCTCTACAAAATATGTATATGTTCCTGCTGCTAAAGCGGTTGCAGTAGCAGTAGATTGGACAGGAAAAGTAATCCAAAGATATGAATAGGGAGGAGTACCTCCGGTGGCTATAATAGTTGCAGTACCGTTGCTGGAATCGCTACATGAATTATTTGTAGTGGTGGTTGATGCGGAGAGTAGGGGTGGTACTGTAATCGTTACACTATCAGTTATATAGCAATTATTAGTATCCCACACTTCCACAGTAAAAGTAGCTGGATAAAGTCCTGTTGCTGTAAATGAACCATATATATAAGCATTTGATGATTGAGACCAAAGAAAACTTTTCCAGATATACCAATATGGAGGTGTGCCTCCACTTGCTGATGCAGTGGCTGTTCCAGTACTTCCTCCATAACATGATACATCAGTTTTAGTAATTGATAATGTAAGAGGAGGTGGTTCATTTATTGTTGTACTCTCTGTTACAGTACAGCCATTCGCATCTGTAACAGTAACGTAATAGATTCCATTTTGTTTATTCACAATAGAGGATGTATTTTCACCACTGCTCCATAAATAAAAATAACCAGGTGAACCACCTACCGGTATTGCAGTAGCAATACCATCGTTATATCCTGTACATGATATATCTTTAGCAGATAGTGATACTGATAGAGCAGGAGATTCATTAATTGTCACGGTTTTGTTTGCAATAAGACCAAATGAATCAGTTATAGTTACTGTATAAGAACCTGGAGCTAACCCCGTTGCAAATGCATTTGTTTGACCATCACTCCACAAATAAGTATAAGGTGGCGTACCCCCGCAAGCTATTACTGTAGCAGTGCCATTGCTATCACCGTTACATATTACATCTGTAGATGATATTTTCAACTTAATTTGTGACAAATCAAAAGAAGCTCCTGAAATAATAAGAGAAAAGGCCTGTGAATTTCCCCCTTGTAAAGTTCCTTTGTGGGTAACCCGTACTGTATAGGTTCCTGCTGTGAGTGTGCTAAAAAATACCTGTTCCACATTATCACGAAAATTGTCTTGAGTTGTATCAGCAGGATTTGTAGGGTTTAAAGGGTTTAATGTCCATGGAAAAAAAACCTGCCCATCAGACTGACGAATTATCCTCAGATCAAGATCATTAATCAGCATAAGATCAGGCGGATCAAGAAGATCAGGGGGGTTGCCAGATGTTACAGGGATACCGGCAGGATCATTCCAAACTATAGTAGCCTTAATAAAGGGAGATGTACCGTTATAATCAAAATCAAATAGGAAAGTATCACCATTGTTCAAAACTAATTCCTGTATGTTATTGAAACAGTTAATACTATCCTGGTTAATCAAATTGGCAGCATTATTTGTATTCATCAATCCCCAGCCATGTTTATAATCCGGTCCATTTGCTGTGCCTGCCTCATCAGTTGTATGGATAACCAATGCTTTTAAAGTAGATGAATGCATAAATAAACCAGCATAGGTATTTGAGTAATGTTGTTGGAGAAGTGCTAAAGATCCTGTAACGTTAGGAGAGGACATAGAGGTACCCGATTTTGAGCCATAAGAAGAATCAGTAATACATGAGTACAAATTAACTCCATTTGCAACTATATCAGGTTTAATTCTGCCATCATCCGTTGGCCCCCATCCACTAAATGAGCTCATTACTATGTCACTTGTGTCTGTATATCCTGAAGGAATATCATCAATTGCACCAACTGTTAAAATATTTTTTGCAGTTCCTCGTTCTGGAATGCAATCATATCCGCCATTAGTACTACAATCTTTTCCCTTTATGGAATTAATTGTAATAGTAGTATCATTATTCCAGCAATCAAAAGTATCAATAAGGGCAGCAGGTCCTTGGAATCTATCATTACCTGCTGCTTTCACTATAAGGTAATAGGGAGCATTATTGGCAATTGTATCCCAGGATTTTGCTAAATCTGAATAAAAACCAAATTTATAATCTTCTATATAATTAACAGAAACATCACCTAACCACCACCATTCACAACAATAAAATGAACAGAAATTTGGAACCCATCCACATCCAGTTCCATAAGAATGATTTGATAACAATAATCCATAGGATGCTTCTGTTGCCATTTCTGATATATCATTATTCCATTGATAATTGAACAAAGAAGATTCTGAGGCCATACCTTTAGCTGTTGTGTCAACTCCTTTAGCTATCATAGTTCCTGCAACATGAGTGGCATGAGTAGAGTAAGTGCAAATTGAGCAATCTTTATGAATAATATTTCCAGATAATTCCGGATTATTATCATTAGGGTGACCTCCATCCCATTGACCGATATATATCTGGGTTCCATCTAAATCTAAACCTGCTCCACCCCCTGTCCAAACTTTATTTGTTGAAACGGTTTTAGCTGCATTGAGATTATTGGTAATATTATAAATAGGTGCTCCATTTGTTATTTTTATAATTTCAAAACTTCCACCATCTGGAAGATTACCTCTGATTGTATAACCAGAATCAATCGCCCACTGCTCTGCTTCGGCTTTTTGGATTGTATAAATACTATCAAAGTGAACAGCCATTTGTTCAAGAACACTCGTATTAGATGCAGCACGGATTTGCTGCCTTTGTGTTTGTGTTTGACCAAAAACAACTAATGTAAATAATATGCTAAAACTAATCAAGATAGCTCTGACATAAGCCATGTTGAAAATTGCTAACTTTTTCATGATCTTGATTGGTTTAGTGAAATGAATAATACTAAAAAACGGGTGTAAAGATATAAATATATAAATGTGCAATGCAAGTTTTATTGATCTTTTTTTTAAAAAAAATTACAGATTGTTAATTTACAACCTCACCCCTATCACCAGCACATCATCAACTTGTACTTCATTACCACGCCAATTTTCAAAAGAGCTGTCTAAAACCTTGTGTTGTTCTTTCATTGTCAAATGTTGCACATCGAGAAGCAGCTGACTGAATTGTTGATTCATTATTTTCTCTCCATCTGGACCTCCGGTTTGATCAGCGTAACCATTTGAAAAAATATAAAAAGTATCCCCTTTTTTGAATCGTATTTTGTGATTAGTAAATGTCTTTTTCTTTTCAGGGGTATTAATACCTATTGGAAAATTATCAGCTTTAACCTCAATGAGTTTAAAGTTACCTGCCTGCGCTGATCCCGAGTTACTCGGGACGGCAGGCAGGCCTGCCTTGTGTTTAGGGCTTATCGTTTTGGACCCCGACTTTGTCGGGGCAGGTATTGAATTCCCGATTTGGATATTATACTTAATTTTAGATTTATAATTTGGAATTTCTTTTTGACTTTCATCTTCATTTTCCCCTTGTTTAATAATATATAAAGGATTATATGCCCCGGAATATTGTAAAATATTATTTGTAAGATCTATATTACACAAGGCGATATCCATTCCATACATCGTGCCCGGATGGTCGGCTTTTTGTTTTAATACCGAGTTCGCTTTTTCTCTTAAATTTTGAAGTATCTCTGCTGGTTTTGTAATTGCTTTTTCAATGATTATTTCATTTAATAGTGCGTTACCTATCATGGACATTAACGCGCCTGGTACGCCATGCCCGGTACAATCTACTGCCGCAATAATCGCATGGCGTTCACCGCTATGCCCCGCTAACTGGCGGGGCTCTTCACTTTGCGCATAATTGAACCAGTAAAAATCCCCGCTCACTATATCCCTCGGTTTATAGAGTATAAAATGCTCTGGAAAGGCCTCTGCAATTTCTTCTTCCTTTGGAAGTATTGCCTGTTGAATCTGGTTGGCATAATTGATACTAAATGTAATGGCTTTGTTTTTCTCCCGAAGCGCCATATTAGCTTGTTCCAACTGATCTTTTTGTAGTTGAATTTTTTCCTTTTGTTGTATAACCTTATCAGTATTTATTTTAACCTTTTGTTCTAAAATTTTCTTTTCCTTGATCAGACTTTTTTCTCTTATTTTAATAAAAGAGATAAAGACCAAAATTCCAATAGCGCTGCAAAAGCCATAAAACCACCATGTTTGCCAGAATGCAGGGGTTATGACAAAACTAAAAAAGGCAGGTTTTTTATTCCATACACCATCATTGTTGCAAGCCCTTACTTTAAAAGTGTATTCACCTGGGGAAAGATTGGTAAAAGCAGCATAGGTTTCCTGAGTAATTAATGACCATTTTTCATCAAACCCGTCTAATTTGTATTGATACCTCACTTTTTCTGGTGTGGTTAAGCTTATGCCAATATATTGAAAAGCCAAATAATTTAAATCATGAGGTAATGTTGCATTTTGGGGCAGGATAGTATCTTGTCCTAATGCTTTTATATTTGTAATATGTGTAAGAGGTTCTGATGTATTTTTTGGTTTTTTTGCCCTGGGATTATATTTTACCAATCCGTTAATTGTACCAAACCAGAGATTACCTTCATTATCTTCACATATGGCATTTGTATTGGTCTCAATTTCAATAAAATCATCTAAATGTGTCAAATGCTTGATCCTTGGTCTCTCTTTTTCACGATACTCGCCCAAATCAAATTTATCAAGACCAATATTTGTACCTATCCACAGGTTATTATCATCATCAAAATGCATGAAGTATAATCTTTCAGAGCTTAAGCCATTTAATGAAGTAATATTTTCAAATTTCTTAGATTTTGGGTCATAAATGGATATCCCCCCTCCTGTTCCAAACCAAAGTTTGCCATTTTTCCCTTCCAAAACCGTTCTTACATCATTATTAACCAAACCATCTTTAACAGTAAAATATTCAAAAGCTTGTTCCGGGAAAATGGGAGCAACCCCATTTTTGTTAACTAAATCCTGAATCTTTAATAGTGATACACCACCCCCTGTACCGATCCAGATATTTCCTTGCATATCTTCTAATATCGAATAGACAAGACTATGTATAAGACCTTGGTCTATTGTCAGATTTTCAAACATTACTTTATTTTTTCCCGAAGTGAAAGGGTTGACAGCATATTTGAGATTTTTCGACCTGATAATAGATATTCCTTCATTGGTTCCAATCCAGATGTCACCCCGTTTATTTTCAAAAATTATCCTCACCCGATGATCTATTAATCCATCTTTCATTGTAATTTTTTTTATTATTTTTATAGTTCCTTTAACCTGGTTATATCTGACTATCGTTAATCCACCAGCCGTACCAAGCCAGATATTCGACCGTGAATCTTCATACATATAATAAACCCTATTATCAGCCAAACCCGCTTTTTCATTCAAAGTTGGAAATTTATCTGTATGTACGCCAGATACATTGCGAAAAGGAATAACTGAAACTCCACCTCCATTCGTACCCACCCATATGTTTTGATTTTTATCTTGTATAACTGACCAGATAAAGTCGTCTGATAACCCATTTTTCTTAGTGAATATTTTATACGTTCGACTGATCAACTTCGATACACCACCCCCATAAGTACCTACCCAGAGATTACCTTCTCTATCTTGCATAAGAGACCATATTCTGTTATTTCCAAGGCCATCTTTAGACGAAAAATGTTCAAACCTGTTTATCGAATTGTTAATCTCAGCATGTGACCTTTTTAACAGCCCTCCACCAAAGGTAGCAAACCACATGTTTCCTCTTTTATCCTGCAATATAGACGGTACGGAAAAAGCGGTTAAGAATTCATTTTCTACAATAAGTTTGTACCTATTATTTGCATCTTGCCCATTCTGCCCCGAATTAATCATGGATTTATATGGTTTATAACAACTAATACCTCCATCCCAATAACCAATCCACATATAGCCAAAGCTATCCTGGAATAACGTGGACACATTGTTATGCATTAATCCTTCTTGTTCTGTGAATGTGGTAAATAATGGAGAATTTCCCTGATTATTTTCTGCTGCTGCATCTGTTAGAGATGGAACAAGCAAATTTAATCCGTCACCAGTAGTACCAAACCATAAATTGCCCTGTTGATCCTCATAAATAGTTCTTATCGCATTTTCTACAAGTCCATCATCTGTGGTGAAATTCGTAAAATTTATTCCTGATCCTTTATCAACCTTTCCCAACAAGTTCCCTGAGTTTGCCCCTGACCCTGCGTGCCCGGGGTAAGTGTCAGGCAGGGTAACTTTTGATATTCCTTCATTAGTACCAATCCAGATATTGTGTTTACTATCTTTAAATAGCTTATAGACCATATTATCCACAAGGCCATCGTCAACAGTATAATTTATGATTTTTATTTTTGACATTAAAATAGAATTTTTTACAAGCACAGAAATACCTCCTTCAGTTCCCACCCAAATATTACCGGTTTTATCTTCAATTATTGACCAAACAGTATTATTGATCAAGCCCTCTTTGGCAGAATAATTTACAAATTTCACCCCGTCATATCTTGCTACACCTCCTCCATTGGATCCAAGCCAAATGTAGCCTTTTGAATCCTGGAATAATGCTACGATCTGATTTTGAGTCAAACCGTTCTCACTTGTGAATGTCTTAAATGAATAAAGTGCACCCGAAGATTGCTCGTTGGAACTAACGTAACGTATAGGTGCAGGGGGCTGGGCAAGACACATGACCCCGTTAGATAAAATTATTAATGAGAATATAAATACTCTTAAAAGCATTCGAATTTTTTTTATGTTGTAAAATTAGTGTTTTTTTTGTTATTATTTTGATAAATTTGTACCAATAATTTAGAATATGGATAGAAAAAAATATAGAGATAGCATAAATAGAATCAGGGAAAGAAGAAAGGCGTATTTTGATAAATTGTCGCAAGATGATAGAATGAGTGATATGGAGGATGATATATTCAGGGATATTCTGAGAAGAGAAGCTGAAGAAACTGATATGTATGATCATGATTTACGTACCCCTGCCCGCCATCCTGTTGATACCGGAAATCAGGCAGGCGGGCCTTTTGATAGAGAAGAATACCGGTTAGATGCTGCACTTTTCGATCGTCAGCAGTTGGATAAAAAAGAAACCCAACAGGGCAGGAAAAGTAAACCACCTATTAACTATATCTCGTTACCTAAAAATTTTCAACCATCTGAAGAATTTAAAGGTATATTCAATAAAGTTGAAAATACCAACGAAAATGTAGAGATCACGGGTAAAGCCGGTACGGGTAAATCCACCCTGCTGCATTATATAGTTCATAATACAAAAAAGCAAATAGTAGCACTGGCGCCTACCGGCATTGCTGCCATTAATATAGGAGGTTCTACGATCCATTCTTTCTTTAGATTGCCTTTTGGGCCACTCTCATTTAAAGATAAAGACATACATTTTTTTTCTAAAACAGATCGAAAACGGAGGATCATCGAAAAACTGGATACGATCATCATAGATGAGATCTCAATGGTAAAGGCTGATATCCTTGATGCCATTGACCATTCGCTGCGGATCAATGGCGGGGATAAAAACAAATTGTTTGGCGGTAAGCAGATCATTATAATAGGCGACTTGTTCCAGTTGCCCCCGGTAGTAAGAAATTCTGAAGCGGAAAGGGTACTTTACGAAGAAGTATATTCGACACCCTTTTTTTTTAGCGCAAGGGCATTTCAACAGGCGGCTTTTAATTCTTTTAAATTGCAAAAAGTTTACCGGCAAAATGATGAAAGCTTTATAGCTTTGTTAGACAGCATCCGTATTGGAAATTTAGGATTTGAACAATTAGAGCTGCTTGAAAAACGCTATGACCCCGGTTTTGAGCCGGCTAAAGATGAATTTATCATTTCGCTGGTCACAAAAAATATTGTTGCTGACGGTATTAATACAAGAAAACTCCGGGAAATAGATGGGAAGGAATTAAAATATAACGCTGAAATTACGGGGGATTTTCCTCAGGATAGATACCTCGCCCCATTACAATTATCTCTTAAAAAGGGCGCTCAGATCATTTTTGTTAAAAATGATTATGAAAGACGGTGGGTAAATGGAACCCTGGGAAAAATCCACAACCTTGAAGCAGATAAAATTGAAGTTGAGCTTGAAGATGGAGAAATATACGAGGTATTTAAGAGTGAATGGGAAAATGTAAGATACAAATGGGATAATAAGACAAATGAAATAACCAAGGATGTGATCGGAACTTTCACACAATACCCTCTAAAGCTTGCCTGGGCGATCACCATTCACAAAAGCCAGGGCTTAACCTTCGATAAAGTTATCATTGACCTGAGTGGAGGGATCTTTGCACACGGTCAATTATACGTAGCCCTGAGCAGGTGCCGTTCGCTTGGTGGAATTAGTTTAAAAACCAGGATAAGAAGGCAGGATGCTATTGTTGACCGAAGGGTTATTGAGTATCTTTTTCCGGCAAGGGGGAATTAGTATTTAGTGAAAAAATAATGAATCAAACTGCTTCCCACCCTTTCGGGTGCTCACCCGTTAAGGGTGACATTTTCCACCTGCCCCGACAAAGTCGGGGTCAAACATTGTCCATCCTATTATTCATGGCGGCAACCTGCCTGATCATTCAATACTCACTTGCCCAGGACTATTTCCAGCAGCAAGTAAACTATAATATAAAAGTAACACTTGACGATAAGAACCATTTTTTGCATGCCGAGGAAGAGATTGAGTACGTCAATAATTCACCGGATGACCTGGAGTTTATTTATTTTCACCTGTGGCCAAATGCCTATAAAAACAACAAAACCGCTTTTGCCAAACAAAAAATAAGCGGGTCAATGATGGCGTCAACAAAATTCTATTATGCTAAAGAAGATGACAGGGGGTATATTGACAGCCTGGATTTTAAAGTGAACGGGCAGAAAGTCAGATGGGAAGGAGATAAGGGCAATAAAGGGAATAAAGGCAATAAAGGGAATAAAGGCAATCAAGGGAATAAAGGTAGTAGTGGAAAACGGGAGCATTCGGATTTCGAGTTTCGAGTTTCGGATATTGATATATGTAAGCTGCTTTTAAACGAGCCATTAAAAAGCGGGGAAAAGATAACTATCTCTACACCCTTCAGAGTAAAATTACCCCATACTTTTTCACGGCTGGGGCATGTAGAGCAATCATATCAAATAAGCCAATGGTATCCTAAACCCGCTGTATATGATAGAAAAGGCTGGCATCCCATGCCTTACTTAGATCAGGGTGAATTTTATTCTGAATATGGTTCTTTTGATGTGAGCATTACACTGCCAAAAAATTACGTTGTGGGAGCTACAGGTATTTTAATGAACAAAGAGGAAATTGAATGGCTGGAAAAGAAGTCGGCAGTTGGCAGTAGGCAGTTGGCAAATAGTGCTGATGCAATAATGAATGATTTGCGTAGTGATAAACCTGCAAAGAACGGTGATTTTCCTCCATCCGATATGGAAACAAAAACCCTTAGATATGTCCAGGATAACATTCATGACTTTGCATGGTTTGCTGATAAACGATACAATGTATTGAAAAGTGAAGTAGAATTACCGCACTCCAAACGAAAGGTAACCACCTGGTTGATGTTCACAAACAGAGATGCTGAAACATGGAGAAACAGTGTCAAAGATATCAACGATGCAGTTTATTATTATTCATTATGGAATGGCGACTACCCTTATGATTGGTGTACTGCCGTTGAGGGGGCATTGGGAGCAGGAGGAGGCATGGAATATCCCATGGTCACTGTAACCGGAACTTATGCTATTATTCATGAAGTTGGTCATAATTGGTTCTACGGCATATTAGGCAGCAATGAAAGGGATCATGCCTGGATGGATGAGGGTATAAATTCGTACTATGAAAACAGGATCAGCAGAATAAGAAAGGACGAAAAAAAATTGTCCCCGCCTGACAGTTTAGTGGACTTGCCTGGTGGGCAGGCAGGCCTGCCTGCTGAAGCTTTTGCACAGGCAGGCGATACTACAGCTTTAAAAAACAGGGTATCTGTTTCTAAAAAAAAGATAAAAATATCATTCTCCGCAAAGATGATCCGCAGGTTTGGTATGGATCAAAATGAAGCTGCTTATAAAATTCCATACACATTTTTGGCAAGCCGGGGATTAGACCAGCCAATTCAACTTGAATCTGATGAATTTACAGAAGTAAATTATGGCGTCATCGTTTATTTTAAAACTGCTGTGGCTTTCCACTACCTTGAACAATACCTTGGAGTGGAAAAGTTTGATAAAGCTATGCAAACCTATTTTGATAAATGGAAATTTAAACATCCATATCCTGAAGATCTGAAACAGGTTTTTGAAGAAGTAACGGGAGAGAACATGGATTGGTTTTTTGACCAGTTGATTAATACCAGCAATGAAATCGATATTGCCGTAGGCCGGATTGCTAATCCGACCCCTGTAGCTCGGAATGATATTCCGGGCAGCCCGACTAATTACAAACAAAATAAGGATAAAATTCAGGTAGTATTAAAAAACCGGGGCAAAATGGTTGCTCCCGTGCCTGTAAGTACCCTCTCAAAAGAAGGCGATGTGATTGAAACAAAATGGACAAAGCCAATTGCAGATACAGCGCATATGTGGTTTGAAGCAGACAATGTTCATAGAATAATGATCGATGCTCAAAATATTGTGCTTGAAGTTAACCGGAAAAACAACGTGTCACGTGTGTTTGGTATAGCAAAAAAAATTGAACCATTTGACCTTCAGTTTCCATTTGGCTTTGATGACCCCAAAAAGACGCAGCTATACTACTTTCCTGCAATAGGATACAACACTACAGATGAATTTATGCTTGGAATCGGTTTCTATAACAGCGCTTTGATCAAAAAAAGAGTGAGTTTTGTCATTATGCCAATGTATAGCGTTGGCCTTAATAGTTTTGCCGGCAACGCGATGGTCAATTATAGCCTTTATCCTTCCTGCCTGTTCGGCAGACAGGCAAAATTATCCCGAGTACTCGGGATAACCTTAACCGGTACAGCAAATGTTTTTTCAGGATACAAAAAAATAGAACCTTCGGTAAAATTTGATATTAAGCCTAAATCTGTAAGATATGGCGCTAAGCAGGACTTTAGAATTGCCTATACAACAATTTTTACTGATGAAAATATTTATTCTGATACAAGTTTAAGACTAACAACTTACTACGAAAAGAGAAGTGGTATAATTTCTGCCAATTATCATTATTCATCAGGAGATGCGATAAAGAGTTTAAATATAAGTCTGGGATTAAACAGCATGCCTGGAAGCTTTTTACAACCGGAAACGGAAATTAGTTTCTCGTATCAGTATATGAAAAAGAATTTCATAAATATCCGAAATTATTTAGGAGGCTTTATAAGTAAATCCGGTACTTTATTTTCTACCTACAGATTAAATATGTATGGAAGTGCAGATAACCTGATGAATGAGATCTATATTGACAGGGCACAAAAATCAGATTTTGTAAAAGGTTTTGTACACCAGACTGATAACCGGCAAGGAGCATTTAAAAGTTATGTACCTTTTGATACAGATAAGTGGATTGCTTCATTGAACTTGCAGGCAGACATACCTAAAACCCCGTTTGCTGTTTTCACAGATCTTGGGATGATTGCTGATGAAGTACAGATTTTTTATGACGCAGGGATAACGTTTCAAATAATAAGAAATAATTTTGAGGTCTATTTCCCATTGTTAGGAAGTAATTTTGCAAACAACACCCCCGAAACTTTCAACGACTTTTCAGATAATATCAGGTTTACTTTAAAGCTACAGAATTTAGTTCCTAATAAAGTGATTGAGGGGGTTTTATAAAGCAGTAAGTAGTAGACAGTAGGCAATATTGTCAATTGTCAACTGTCTACTGTCTACTGCTTTACTCCACCACCGTCATCTCCTCCACTAAATATCCTGCTCCTGCAAATTTATCTATCAAAAATAATACATAGCGGATATCAACGTTAATACATCTTTTCATGTTGGGGTCGTAGGCAAGGTCTCCGGTCATTCCTTCCCAGTTATTATCAAAGGCAATGCCTATCAATTCTCCATCTCCATTTATCACAGGGCTGCCCGAATTGCCGCCTGTAATGTCATTGTCGGTGATAAAACAAATATTGAGTGTCCCATTATTAGCATAATTTCCATAATCCTTTTCATTGTAGAGCTCTAAAAGCTTATCCGGAACAAAGAACTCAGGGTCATAAGGGTCTCGTTTTTCAATAATTCCTTCAATGGTTGTAGCATAATCATAGTGGACAGCATCTTTTGGATCATATTTAATCACCTTACCGTAAGTCAAGCGCATTGTAAAATTCGCATCGGGGTAGAAGTTTTTATCAGCATACATTTCACGCAAGCCGGCAATATATTGCCTTTGGGCTTCCCTTAATTTATCCCTGTCTTTTTGCGAATTGGGTAAGATCACGTTACGATATGAAAGTAGTATAGACTGCATTGTTTGAAAACCAAGGTCTTTATTTAATAACTTTAAAGATGGTTTTTCAAAAAAATTATTTACCTTTTCAGCAGAAGTAAGCATCGATTTACTAAAAACGACATCTGCAAAGCGGCTAAAATCATTTTTATATTTTTTTTCTATCAAGTTAAAAATTCCGAGATTCAATGCAGGGGGCATATCCTCATAATACATTCTGAGCACTTTGGTAAATATTTTTTTATCGGTAGGCAGATGGTAGTCTTTGAAATGTTTTTCAGTCTGGGCTTTGGCTCTTGTCAGGTTAGGTTTCACTGCCTGCAGATCACCCTTGTTTTTTATTAATGCTTTGTAAAGGTCTGAAAAAAGGTATGGCATTTTCAAAACGCCTGCGGCACTAAAGAGCAATTCGTTCAAATAATCTCTGGCCATGTTATATCCTTTTAAGTTATCATAGCTGTTTTTAATATCGCTTAATACCTGGCCATATTTAGCCTTCCTTTCCTGGTTTTCATCTGCCCATTTTTGAAAATTATTTTCTTCAGATTCTTTTACAGAAACTGTATTCATTCGAATGAAACCTTTATCCTGCCCGATAAAATATTTGTGGTAATTGCTTACCCTGGCGAATTGGGATGAATATTTAAGCCGGATCTCATCACTCTCATCCATATCATTTCTCATGATCTTCAGGATCTCTCCTCTTATTTTAATACGCGTAGGGTTAGATTGCTCCATTAATAACCTGATCCCATAAGATGTTTTATAACGTTGGGTGGACCCGGGAAAACCAAGGATCATTGCAAAACTGCCAGGATCTATGCCTTTTATTGATACAGGTAAATAGTGCTGCGGTTTTAACGGTATGTTTTTTTCTGAATATTCAGCAGGTTTTCCGTCAGGGCCGGTATAAACCCTGAAAAGTGAAAAATCTCCGGTATGCCGGGGCCACATCCAGTTGTCGGTATCGCCACCGAATTTGCCAATAGATTCAGGCGGAGCGCCAACCAATCTCACATCTCTAAACGTTTCCTTCACAAACAAATAATACTCATTGCCTGCAAACATTTCACTAACCCTGGCATGGTAATGTGTACCTTCTGTGGCTTCGGCAGCTATGCTGTTACTCAACATGTATATTTTTTCGTCTCTTTCAGCAGGATCCATATCGTCATTTAGTTCACTGAGAATTTTTTCAGTTACATCTTCAATCCTTACAAGAAAAGTTACTGTAAGTCCCGGGTTGGGTTTTTCTTCTGCCCTGCTTGTTGCCCAGAATCCATCTGTTAAATAATCATTTTCAACACTGCTATGATTTTGAATAACTTCATAGCCGCAATGATGATTGGTAAGCACCAATCCATCTTTAGAGATGATCGAAGCTGTACAAAATCCTCCAAATGAAACAATGGCGTCTTTTAATGAAGAATTGTTAATACTGTAAATTTGTTCGGAAGTGAGCTTTAGCCCTAATTTTTGCATCTCTTCCTGGTTATTTTGGAGCAACAAGGGCAGCCACATGCCTTCGTCAGCCCCTGCCCGCCCTGCATAGGCATGGTAAATGGCAGGCGGGAGGGAAAAAAGTGGCAATAACAGTGGCAGCAGCAGTAATTTTAAGACGTTTTTGATATTCATATCGAAATATGTTTAGATTTCAGTGTTAGTGTTGAGCGTTTGAAATTTGCTGTTTCTTTGACTAACCCGCATTGATAGTCATATTACAATGAAGCAGAAAAATTGTGTAAATTTATAATGATTTGATTAGTATTCAAAAGTTTTAGACTTAAATTTATGGTTATTTCTATTATAAAGATTAATTTTGTGATCCAAATTTAAAACTTTAAACTTACTTACGGGCATCTCTAAAAACTACATATTTTTTAAAACACACCCCTTGCCCCTCTTGATAGAGGGGAATATATGGTGTAGTTTTTAGAGATGCCCTTACCATTACCATGAACCTTAAACTAAAAAAGATCAGAATTGCCTTTGCGGCAATATTATCGCTTTCCCTGCTGATAACAGGCTGTGGAGACAAAAAAGTATGGGAAACTTACGACTCTGTTGCAAATGACCCATTAAATGCAAGGATCTATACACTCAAAAACGGCTTGAAAGTGTATATTACCGTGTATAAAGATGAACCGAGGATCCAAACGCTTATTGCCGTAAGAGCAGGATCTAAGTATGATCCGCCCACAGCAACAGGGCTGGCGCATTATCTTGAGCACATGCTGTTTAAAGGCACCAGCAAAATAGCATCTGTTGACTGGGAAAATGAAAAGAAGCTTTTAGACCAGATCGAACAGCTTTACGAAAAAAACAGAGCAACTACTGATCCTGACGAACGCAAAAACATATATGCTCAAATTGACAGCTTATCCGGTATCGCTGTTGATCTTGCTGCTCCCAACGAGTATGACAAAATGATATCTTCCATTGGCGCCAAATATACCAATGCCTGGACAAGTGATGAACAGACTGTATATGTAAATAACATACCCTCCAATGAGCTTGAAAAATGGTTGAAGATAGAAAGTGAGCGGTTTGGTGAGTTGGTATTACGCCTGTTTCATACTGAGCTCGAAACCGTCTATGAAGAATTTAACCGGGGGCAGGATAGTGACTTCAGGAAAGTCTATAGAGCAATGAGGGAAGGATTGTTTGCAAAGCATCCCTATGGCACACAAACAACCATAGGCACAGGCGAACATTTGAAAAATCCTTCTATGATAAAAATACATGAATATTTTGTTACCTACTATGTACCCAACAATATGGCAATCTGTTTATCAGGCGACCTCAACCCTGACAGTACGGTTGCATTGATTGACAAATATTTTGGCAGCTTTGTTTCCAAACAAGTCCCACAATTCACTTTTGAACCACAACCAAATATAACAGAACCTTTAGTAAAAGATGTTTATGGACCTGAAGCCGAAAGTGTCTCCATCGGGTTCCGTTTTGATGGGATAAAATCAGATGATGTTAAATATATTGAACTGATAGATGTGATCTTAAATAACGGGCAGGCAGGTTTAATGGACCTTAACCTGATACAAAAGCAGAAGCTGCTCGCTGCGTACTCTTATGCCGACCCTATGATAGATTATTCAATACATGCTTTTATCGGGCGTCCCCGTGAAGGGCAACCGTTAGAAAAGGTTAAAGAGCTTTTATTAGAACAAATTGAAAAGATTAAAAATGGCGAGTTTGATGAGTGGCTCGTAGAAGCTGCTATTAACGATAAGCGTTTAAGCCAGATACAAAACTATGAGCATAATTTTCCACGGGCAATTGCTTTTGTAGAAGCATTTACCAATTTTGTTGACTGGAAGGATTATGTTACCGGAATTGATAAAATGGCACAGATCACCAAAGAACAGATCGTTGAATTTGCTAAGGCAAATTATAAGGATAATTATGTGGTTGTAAATAAAAGAACAGGCGAAGATACAACTGTTGTCAGGATCGAAAAACCCACGATCACACCGTTGGATCTGAACAGGGAAAATCAATCAGCATTTTTCAAAGACCTTTCAAAGGTAACATCTGATAAGCTAAAACCAGCTTTTGTTGATTTTGAAAAGGATATTTCCAGGTTTGCCCTACAGGGTAGTGAAGCGGCTGGGGGCTCGGAGCAAAGCGGAGATCCCGGCTTGTCGGGAATCGAAGTAAACTATATTGAAAATAAGCTCAATGATCGGTTTGAACTTTATTACATTCTTGATATGGGTACCAACTATGACAAAGTATTAGGATTGGCTGTTAATTACCTCCCCTATCTGGGAACTGAAAAATATACCGCCTCCGAGCTGCAAGAGGAATTTTATAGGCTAGGACTGAGCTTTGATGTCTTCACCTCTTCTGACCGGGTTTACGTTTCTTTGGAAGGATTGGAGCGATCAATGGAAGAGGGAGTGAAATTGTTTGAACATCTTCTATCCAATGTTTTGGCCGACAACAAGGCTTTGGATGAACTTATTACAGATATTCTTAAAAAAAGAGCCGATGCAAAGCTTAATAAGTGGCTGATTTTATACAGGGCAATGTATAATTATGCCGTTTATGGAAAGCGATCTTCATTTACTTATATTCTTTCTGAAGAAGAATTAAGATCTGTTAAACCCGGGATACTCATAGAAAAGTTAAAGAAATTAACTTCCTACTACCATAGGATATTTTATTACGGGCAAAACAAACCTGAAACAGTATTGTCTGTCTTAAATAAACATCACCAGGTTCCTGATCAATTAAATGATTATCCGGAGCCTGAAGAATATGTACAACTGCCAACAGAAAAGGATCAGGTACTTTTCGTAGATTATGATATGGTACAGGCGCATATTTTGATGATCTCTAAAGATGTGCTGTTTGATAAGGAATTGGTGCCCATGGGGAAATTGTTTAATGAATATTTCGGATCGGGTTTGTCCTCCATTGTATTCCAGGAGATAAGGGAAGCAAAGGCGTATGCTTATTCAGCCCGTGCTTCCTATACTACACCTCGTTATCCTGATAAGGCGCATTATGTGCAGTTTTTTGTGGGTACACAAGCCGATAAGCTGAAAGAATCTCTGGGCGCTATGCAGAAAATAATGGAGAATATGCCTGAGGCTTATCAACAATTTGAGGCGGCCAGGAAAGGTGTGACGAAAAAAATTGAAAGTGAACGGATTACCAAAACCTCAATTTTCTGGACTTATGAAAATGCAGTACGCAAAGGGCTTGATTATGATATCCGCAAAGATGTATATGTGGGAATGAGAAAGATAAAATTACATCACTTGCGAAATTTCTTCGATCAGCACATTAAAGGTAAAAAATATACCTATCTTATATTAGCTAAAAAAAAGGATATTGATCTGGAAGTGCTGAAAGCAATAGGAGCGTATGAAGAGTTGACGCTGGAGGAGATCTTTAATTATTGAAACACAGATAATTTGTTAAAAAAATTAATAAGAAAAGGGGGTTAACTTGGGATCAACTTTACTAAACCTTGAAGGTTTAGTAAAGTTACGATTCCTAAAGTACATTACAGCAATAAAAGCCAACAGGCACACCACAACCACCACCGCTATGTTTGAAATCATTGTCGCTATACTTTTAGTCTTACCTATAGGCATCCTGGCCACAGTTTTATTAATTGCCGAAATAAAAGGTTACTACGAATTAAAAAATGAAGAGTAGTAATTCTTCGGTTTTTATCAATTGCCGTATTATTGAAGGCAATTACTGAAAAAGGTACAGCTTGCAAAAAGATCGTTATCAACTGATGCAGTAACTGATCAGCCCGAAGGCGGGAGTTTTAGCAAAGCCCAAAATCAGAAAGTAAAAAACAAATAGAAAATTCTTATATTTAAGTATGGAAAACAACCAAACTGAAGACAAGAAAATTAACATTTGGGTTGAGATTTTTAAGATGTTTTCAATTTTCCTGATTGTTCTTGTAACCGGAATTTCAGGTATATTGTTTAAGAATACTTTTTTAAACAATAAAATTGAATTAACTTTGCTGTGTTTCGCAGGGATTTTTCTTTTTATGGCCATTATAATATTTTTTAAATCTCTTTTTGAATTATTTAAATATCTTAAAAAATGATTATTGTATATATTTTTGGCGCCATGATCATAGCTTTATCTATTGGAACGTTGATTATTGTTTTTAGACCAGTAAAAAAACGGCCATAGCTTGTAAAAATGAGAATGGTAGAGCAGATGTGGCATAGATTATAAATACATGCGCCTGTCATAAACCCGCTTTGCAGGGAAAGATCATTAGCAAAAAAACTAATTATTTTATTTGTACTACTCAATTAAATATAAATTATTAACACCATGAAAAAATCAATCTTTACTATCGCAGTTGCATTGGCAACTTTAAACTTTGGACTTTGGACTTTAAACACCCAAGCCCAATACACCCAGCTCACCGATTTTACCGGCAATGGCGCCTTCACAGGCGCTAATCCGCAGTATGACCAGAATTTAATTTCTGTAGGAGGTGTTATGTATGGAATGACATCAGGTGGCGGCACAAACAATCTGGGAACCATCTTTAAAATAATGCCCGATGGAACCGGCTATGCCATACTCCTTGACTTTGCAGGCGCAATAAACGGAAGTAATCCTCGCGGCTCTCTTGTTTCTAACGGAACTTTTCTCTATGGAATGACATATCAGGGCGGCACAAACAATCTGGGAACCCTCTTTAAAATAATGCCCGAT
>VRUD01000011.1 GCA_019456305.1 Cytophagales bacterium
GAATTACAACGAGTTACAATTGAGTTACAGCCGAATGAAAGCAAACAATTGAGAAGTATAATTGAGTGTCATAATTACTATTACTTTTGCAACTAAGTACTAGTTTATGCAAGGAAAGCTGATCATTTTTTCTGCCCCTTCCGGTTCAGGTAAAACTACAATCGTTAAACACCTCGCTGAAAATAACGCCAACCTGGATTTTGCCATTTCTGCTTGTACACGGGATAAAAGAGGCAGAACTGAAAAAGATGGTGTAGATTACTATTTTTTAACGCCCGAAGAATTTAAAACCAAAATTGATAACGATGAGTTCGTTGAATGGGAAGAGGTTTATGACGGTGCATTCTATGGTACATTGAAATCTGAACTTGAAAGACTGTGGAATAAAGGCAATCATGTTTTATTAGACCTGGATGTGAAAGGAGGATTGAATGTAAAAAAATATTATTCGGATAGAGCATTGGCTGTTTTTGTTAGGCCCCCTACACTTCATGTACTCGAAAAACGTTTGAATTTCAGGAACACTGAATCTGAAGAGAGCCTTTCAAAAAGACTATTTAAGGTGAAATTTGAAATGACATTTGAAAACAAGTTTGATGTTACCCTGGTTAATGATGTTTTGGAGGATACCCTGATAAAAGCGCAAAAGTTGGTTGATGAATTTCTGTAAAATGGTTGATATTTTTTCCTGTTCCAAACTGTTTAGAAATTTAGCCATTAGAATTTAAAGGGATTTTATTTGTAATGTAGCTACAAGATATAATGAAAGTAGGACTTTTCTTTGGTTCCTTCAACCCCATCCATATCGGTCATCTTATTATTGCCAATATGATGGTTAATATCACTGATCTTGATGAAGTTTGGTTTGTGGTTTCACCGCAAAATCCTCTTAAGAAGTACGATCCAACGCTTCTTCCTGCATCTGAAAGACTATTAATGGTTAAAAAGGCTATTGAAGGTAACAATAAACTGCATGTTACTGATATAGAATTTAATATGCCCAGGCCAAGCTATACCATTAATACCTTAATGCTTCTTAGAGAAAAATATCAACAGCACACTTTTTTTTTAATAATAGGTGAAGACAATTTAATTTCTTTTGGAAAATGGAAGGAGTATGATAAAATCATAGAGAATTTTCAAATATATGTTTATCCCAGAATTAAATCAGATTCTGATAATCAGTCTAAATCAATGAAGTATGAAGTATCATCAGCCCCATTAGATAAAAGAAATCTAATGAGGTCAAACATCAATATCATTGACGCCCCTATGCTTGATATCTCCTCTTCATTAATAAGAAGGTATGTAAAAAAAGGTGAATCAATAAAGTATCTCGTCTCTGAAGCAGTAGAAGCGTGGTTATTAAAAAAAAAATTATAACATTGAGTCCACTCTAAAAAATCCAAGAAATAAAAATGCCACTAAATCCTACAAAACCCTGAAAATAAATTAGTTAATTTTTAGTGGGATTTAGTGTTTTTGTGCTTTTGTGGCAAAAAAGACTTTTTAGAGTGGACTCAACATTTGTTTGGTAACTAAGTTGCAATATACTTAATTTGTGATAATTAAACATTTACTACTATGAAATCAATACAAGTTATTACGCTTATCCTTTTTACACTTCTTCTTGCATTTAACAGCTCATTGGGCCAGCAAAAAAGAACGTGTGGGACAATGGCATATCTGCAACAGCAAAAAGCTGCCGATCCTGGTCTTGAACAAAGAATGGCTCAAATTGAGCATCAAACTCAGCAATGGATACAAAGTCATGCAAACTTAAAAAATACAGGCATAGTCATTACAATTCCTGTGGTTGTTCATGTTGTATATAACACGGCAGGCCAAAATATTTCAGATACACAAATTCAGTCTCAAATAGATGTTTTGAATGAAGATTTCAGGAGACTCAATGCAGATACTTCAAATACTCCCGTTGGTTTTCAGGGTGTAGCGGCAGATTGTGAGATAGAATTTTGCTTAGCACAACGCGACCCCTTCCGGGATTCCAACTACGGGTATTACAAGAACGCAAACAGCAAATACTTCATTTTCAGATGTTGCTAATGATGTTAAATTTAATTCAACAGGTGGGAAAGATGCCTGGCCCAGGGATCAGTATCTTAACATTTGGGTATGTAAACTTGCAGGAGGTCTTTTAGGTTATGCTCAATTTCCGGGGGCTGGATCGGCTGCTACTGATGGTGTTGTGATTCTTTATTCTGCATTTGGTAAAGATGGCTCTGCCCAGGCACCTTATAATAAGGGGCAAACAACAACACACGAAATTGGCCACTGGCTGAATCTGAAACATATATGGGGAGATGAAAACTTATGTGCTTTAGATGATGGGGTGAATGATACTCCTCTACAAGAAGTAGCAACCTATGACTGCCCTACTTTTCCTGTCACTGATACCTGTACAACTAACTTTCCAGGCATTATGTTTATGAATTATATGGACTACTCAAATGATGCCTGCATGAACATTTTTACTCAGGGACAAAAGACAAGAATGGTACTTACCTTAAACGGTTTCAGATCTTCGTTAAAAACTTCTCAGGGGTGTCAGCCTGGTAGTTGTGATACCTTGTTCTATGCCCCCTTGCCATCTTACTGGATAAACCCTACGGATGCAGGCAGCTTTGTTTTTAATACAGAGGATAACGATGGATTAACTCCACATCCAAATTTAATGGGTATGCCCACAACCTGGGTCACCATCTTTAATATAATAGCACCGGGAGACACTAACTTCATGCAGGGTGCCACTTCATGGTTTGACCCGGCAGGTCAGGCAGATAACTGGATTGAATTTGGACCCATCACAATACCTGCAGGAGGCGGTAAATTATCATGGCAGCATCTCATAGGTGATAATAATTGGAGAGATGGATACAGAGTTTTAATTACTACTACAGGTATGACGATAAATGACTTTACAACAAGTGGTGATACTTTGTTTAGTGTTACTGATAATGATCCTCAAACTGATGGTGATACTATATGGACATCTCAATACGCGATTATTAATGGAGGAACTTTTGGCGGCCAGCAGGTTTATATAGCTTTCAATCATAATGCATACGATATGAATGTATTGTACCTTGATAATTTTCTAGTGGATAATTGTCCAACAGTAGGAATAGCCAAAGAAACTTTTATTAATAATTCGGTTTCTATATATCCGAATCCATCTTCAGGAGTGTTTTTCTTAAGAACTGATCTTAAAAATGCAAATGAATTGAATGTATCGGTACTTAATATATTAGGGGGAATAGTTTATTCAAAAGAATATAAACAAGCTCAAAACAATATTTACAAAATAGATTTAAGCAATAATCCTAAAGGTATCTATTTTGTAAGAATTAGTAATGACAAGTTTAGTGTAACAAAAAAGGTTGTGTTTTATTAGTAAAATAATATACTAACCAATTAACCGATAATTCCGAATCACACCGTCATTATTTCTTCCTCTTTTTTGCTAAGCGATGTATCAATTTTACCAATAAAGCTGTCGGTAAGCTTTTGCACTTTTGCTTCTGCCTCTTTTATTTCATCTTCTGAGGCGCCTTCTTTCAGCAGCTGTTTTAAAAGGTCATTGGTATCTTTCCGGATGTTTCGTATGCGTATCTTTCCATTTTCTGCTTCATTTTTTACCTGTTTAACCAACTCCATTCTTCTGTCTTCAGTCAAAGCCGGTACATTGATCCTGACTGTTTCGCCCTCACTTTGCGGATTGAGTCCAAGACCACTGTTTTGAATGGCTTTTTCTATTTCAGGTATCACAGATTTTTCAAAAGGTTTTATTACAATTGTATGCGCATCAAGGGTAGTGATTGAAGCAAGATGATTAAGCAGGGTTTGTGTACCATAATAATCAACTTTCACGCCTTCAACCATAGAAGGCGCTGCTTTGCCCGCCCTGATCTTTGAAAATTCAACCATGGTATGCTCAACTGCCTTTTCCATTGAATTTTCAGATTCATCGATGTAAAATTTTATTTCTTCCATAATTAAAAATTATGCATTTTGCAACGTTAGTTTAAACTAAAGCCAATATAAATTGCCAATATCCAGCGCCCAGTACCCAGCTACATACTCACCAACGTCCCAACTTCTTCCCCTTCAATTATTGCCAGAAGATTACCCTTTTTATTCATATTAAAGACCACGATAGGCAGCTTATTTTCTTTACAAAGCGTAAATGCGGTCATATCCATCACATTAAGGTCTTTTTGATAAACTTCATTGAATGTGATATTGGTAAACCGTTTTGCAGAAGGGTCTTTTTCAGGGTCAGCCGAATAGATACCATCTACGCGCGTTCCTTTTAGCACTGCATCAGCCTCAATCTCAATAGCTCTGAGGCTGGCTGCCGAATCGGTCGTGAAATAGGGATTTCCTGTGCCGGCACCAAAGATCACTACCCTGCCCTTTTCAAGGTGCCTGATAGCTCTTCTCCTGATAAATGGCTCACAGACCTGCTCCACATTTATGCTTGACATGAGTCTTGTATGAACCCCTCTTTTTTCTAATGAACCCTGCAATGCCATTCCATTGATCAACGTAGCAAGCATGCCCATATAGTCTCCCTGTACCCTGTCTATCCCTGCCTCCTCTGCATCAGAACCTCTGTAAATATTACCCCCACCTATCACAACAGCAACCTGTACACCTTTATCAACTATTGCTTTGATATCTCCGGAATATTGTAAAACCATATTGGGGCAGATCCCATACTTCTGATCACCCAAAAGGGCTTCACCGCTTAGTTTGAGGAGTATGCGTTTGTATTTAAACACAGATTATACAGGTTTTTAACACAGATTGAAGTACAGGGGCAAATATAATGCAGGAATTTGTGAATAGCCAAATGTTTCACTGAAAATTAAATTTTGTGGCATTACTTTTTTTGTTTTTGTTTAAATGATTTAGATTTGCGGTAATGAAAGAGTATTTTAAAGAAAAAAAATGATTGAAATAATTCAAATAATAGCTTCTGTTTTTATTGGGGGTGTAATGATAGCCTTTGCTGTTTTTTTATTAATTCAGGATATCAGGGAGGCAAAAGAAGATTAAAATTTATCCTGTACATAATCTTATACAGTTATATTATGTGCCAGTTTAATCTTCTCACTCAAACTCCACCAACACCTGCCCCTTTTCCACCCCTTCACCTTTCCTCACTTTCACAGATTTAATCACCCCATCCCCGGGAGACTTAATTATATTCTCCATTTTCATAGCTTCCAGGACGATTAATGTATCATCTTTTTTTACATTATCCCTTTCTTTTACTTTTATATCAAGTATTGAACCGGGCATGGGGGCCTCAACAACATTTTTTTTAGGGGCGGCACGCTTGTTCATACCAAGCTTTTCGAGCAGAAGGTCAAACTGGTCATGCACTTCAAGGTCATGTTTAATGCCGTTTACTTTTATCACAAATTTTTTCTGTACTAAATCCGCTTCAACCACTTCAGCATTATAGGAGCGGTTGTCTTTAATGATATGAAACATGTTGTTTTTTATCTCAATAATATCCCAATTAATCTCTTTATTATTGATAAGGGTTTTATTTTTGTCCTGGGTAAATACCAGCGTTTTGCTATTGTTGATCTTAATTTTTAACATGTCCGATACTAATATACTAAATTTTTTCCAAGACTTCGCTTGTAAAAAAAGCCTTTCGGGGAAATCTATTGTGAACGTACTAAATTACGTGTAAAGTCTTAGAAAAAATTTAGTTATTGGTTTATTTAGTTAATAGTTTTAGTTAGTTGGTTACTGGTTTTGGTTAGTTAGTTTTATCGTCTCATAATTACAACCCAATATTGCTCAGGTTTTGAATTTGGATATTATTGTTTGCAAAATCAAAAACTAAAATAACTATTAAACTAAAACTAATAACCAAAAAACCATAACAAATAAACCAACAAACTAAGAACTAAAATTACTTGAATTTCAAAAAAATCATCAATAATTATAGACAACATGTTGGTTATAATGCTCTTTTAAGAGCCTAATCACCGATGCCAATATACGAATATTAGGTACTGCTTCTTAGTATATACTAATTTATAATGCTAATATACTAATTGATACTAATTATACGAATATTTTTACTCTGCTTCTTAATATAGATTTCATTATTAGTATCATTAGTCCCGAGTACTCGGGATTAGCATTTTTTTATTCGTATATTTGCATTAAATTAGTATTTCACCCTACGGATGATTACCCTTTGGGGAACATTCGTATATTTGCAATCAGTTAATTAGTATGTCAAAACTTTTCCTACATTTTATTTTGCTCTCTCTACTGTCTTCATGCATGATGGTACACAAGCCAAACAAAGGTTCATCTGCAAACAGCAAACAGCAAGCATCCGGTATTCAACGTTCAATATCAAAAACCCAATATCCAAAAAGCGAATATCATGCCTCAAGAACTAAAGATTTTGATTTGCTTCACACCAAATTAGAAGTTAGCTTTGATTGGAAAAAGCAATATTTACATGGCATAGCTGCCCTCTCCATTAAACCATATTTTTATCCGCAAAATATTTTAGAATTAGACGCAAAAGGGTTTGATATCCATTCTATTACCCTCGTCAGACCACTAAGCGCTGGCAAAGGAGCAGGCAAGTGGTCTGACGAATATAACTCAACTAACACTGAGGAATTAAAATATGAATATGATAGCCTTATCATAAAAATATTTTTGGATAAAACTTACACAAGGGATGAAACATTGCTTGTCCGGATTGACTATACTGCAAAACCCAACGAATTACCTGAAGGTGGTAGCGTTGCAATTCATTCAGATAAAGGCCTTTATTTTGTAAATCCTGACGGAAAGGAACCAAACAAGCCAAGACAAATATGGACACAGGGTGAGCCGGAGTCAAATTCCTGCTGGTTTCCGACTATCGATTCTCCGAATGAAAAGATGACACAGGAAATTTATATCACCATTGATACAAGTTTTACAACTTTATCAAACGGGAGCCTTATTTATTCAAAGATCAATGAAGATGGAACAAAGACTGAATACTGGAAACAAGACCTCCCCCATTCACCTTATCTCACGATGATGGCTATCGGAGAGTTTGCAGTTGTAAAAGATCACTGGCAGGATATAGAAGTGAATTATTATGTAGAACCCGAATATGCCCGGTATGCAAAAAACATATTTGGCAATACACCTGAAATGATTGAATTTTTTTCAAATAAGCTGGGGTATAAATATCCATGGGATAAATATTCGCAGGTGGTGGTGCGTGATTATGTTTCAGGTGCAATGGAAAATACTACGGCCACTATCTTAATGGAAGACGTCCAGGTTGATAACAGAGAGCTATTGGATCATAATTGGGACGATATCATTGCCCACGAGCTTTTTCATCATTGGTTTGGTGACCTGGTAACCTGTGAATCGTGGGCAAATCTTCCATTAAACGAGGCATTTGCGACTTATTCTGAATATCTGTGGGCTGAATATAAATATGGAACAGATGAGGCTGATTATATATTACAAAATGAATTGAAACATTATCTGTATGAAGCAAGAAGAAAACAGGTGCCATTGATCAGGTATCACTATAGAAGCAAGGACGCCATGTTTGATGGCCATACTTATGCAAAAGGATCCAGGATACTGCATATGCTAAGAAAATATGTTGGAGATGATGCCTTTTTTGAATCTCTAAAGCTCTATTTACACACGCATAAATTTACCGATGTAGAAATTCATGATCTCAGAATTGCATTTGAAAAGGTGACAGGTGAGGATCTGAATTGGTTTTTCAATGGTTGGTTCTTCTCTCCCGGCCATCCGGTCATCAGAGTAGAACATCAATTTGTAGCTGGTAGGGGAGCTATCGGGGACAATCCGACCACTTCTAATGGAACACTGGTACTAAAAGTCTGGCAAAACCAGGATTCTGCTAATACTCCAATTTACAGACTACCTTTAGTCGTTGATATATGGGTTGATGGTAAAAAACAACGACACGAGATTGAAATTACAAAAGCTTACCAGGAATTTGAATTTGAAGTTGATGAAGTACCCGACCTGGTGCTGTTTGATGGGGAACAGCAATTGACAGGCGAGATCACACATCCTAAATCAACTGATGAACTAATATTTCAATATTATAATTCGGATAAATACCTCGCAAGGAATGAAGCTATCAAACTTGCCCTACCTCCTACATCTAACTCGTACCGACCTGCCCCAAACCAGAGGTCGAGAAGACCGGGGAACACTTCAGGGAATAGTAATGGAGGGGTTGGAATTGATAACCCTGATATTCGAGCGATGATAGTAAAGGCCTTGAATGACAGGTTCTGGAGGTTAAGAAAGATGGCGGTAAGCTTTTTTAAAGATTATTCCGGAGAAGACGCCCCTGTTATCTATAATATCATTAAAAACCTTGCGCTCTCTGACTCTGCATCAGGGGTAAGGAGTGAGGCAATTTCTGTTCTTGGATCAATACCTATCCTCCCTGCCGGAGCCCAGGCAGACGATTTGAAAGATATTTTCATTAAAGGAATGAAAGATAGCGCCTATTCTGTAGTATCAGCTTCTTTAAGAGCTTATGTAAATACTGATGCGGTAGATATCGAAGATAAGCTAATTGAATTTGAAAAGTACAAACAGGAAGATATTGTTGAAACTATTGTTGAATATTACGCAAAACAAGGTGAAGCATCAAAATATGAATGGTTTATCGAAAAAATTGAAAAAAATGAAGAGGAACTTTATACAATTGTTTCTTATTTTGGAAACTATTTAGTCAATCTTTTTGAAGACGGGGTCACGAAACCCAACCTTCAAAAAGATTCACTCCAAAGGTCAGGAATTAAAATACTCGAAAATATTGCCAGAAATAGTGATCTGATCTATTTAAGATTAACTGCATATCAATCATTGGGCTTTCTTAAAGAAGTGGAAGGTGTAATTGAATTACGAAATAACATTAAAGAGGACGAATCTAATGAGCATTTAAGGTTGCTGTATAATCTGATACCATGATTTTTCTAATATATTACTGAGTCCACTCTAAAAAGTCCAAAAAATAAAAATGCCACTAAATCACCAAAGCACTAAATCCCACAAAACCCTGAAAATCAATTAGTTAATTTTTAGTGGGATTTAGTGTTTTTGTGCTTTTGTGGCAAAAAAGACTTTTTAGAGTGGACTCATTACTGTTTGTATCAATCTGGATCTTCAACCTCAACTACCTCAAATGGTAAGCTCAAAATATCTCTAAAATCTTGTCCATATTCCATACTATCCTCATCCTCTTTTTCATATTGCCATTCTACTTTTACTTTAAACCCTTTTTTATATAATGCCTCTAACTTTCTCAAAATATCCAATATATACATTGCAGTACCAGTGTTATAGTAATAGAATTTTAACCTTATTAAAGTTTCTTCATGGGGCTTTTTACTGTATTCATCAATCCATTTTAATACAGGCTCATAAAATTCTTTGGTGAATTTTGAGATCGAATAGCCGGAAATTTCAAGCAACCCTTTATCCGGGTCCAGATTGATACCAGGCGTTTTACTTGTCTTTTGTATTGTTAATTTTTCCATTGATTGTAGTTATTAATTATTCTATAAACTTTGAGCACAAAACATTGAACTTTTTACATTATGCATCATATCCTGACTCCCATCACCAGAATATCATCTGTCTGCTCCTGTTTACCCATCCATTTTTCAATGTTTTTATCAAGAGCTATTTTCTGTTTATCCAGAGATAAAGAGGAAATCTCAAGCAATAATTCTCTGAAACTACCTTTCATAAATTTCCTGTCATTTTTTCCTCCAAGTTGGTCCTGGTAGCCATCTGAAAAAATATAGATCATATCGCCTTTTTTTAGCGCTCTTTCATGATTGGTGAAACGATGATCCTTGATCTTAAGAAAACCACCGATTGAAAATCTATCAGCTTCTGTTACTATAAGTTCCCTATTTCGAACAATATATAAGGGATTATAGGCACCGGCATATTTTATGGAATGGGCACGTCCATTCACTACATCTATACTACAAAGCGCTATATCCATGCCATCCCTGATCGTCTCTTTATATTTAAATGTCTCCTGTATCACGCTGTCCACATCATTCAGGATATCTGAGGGTTTAATAATACCATGTTCCCTGACTGCCTGATTTAAGCTATCATGACATAACAAACTAATAAATGCTCCGGGCACTCCGTGACCCGTGCAATCAACTGCCGCAAAAATTATATTTTGATCTACTTTTGTCAGCCAGTAAAAATCACCGCTTACGATAGCCTGTGGCTTAAGATAGATAAATGAATTGGGTAACAACTTTTTTACATAGCTATCTGGAGGAAAGATTGCCTGCTGTATTTGTTGAGCATAGCGGATGCTATCGGTAATATCTTTGTTTTTTTCTTCTACAATTTCTTTTTGCTCTTGTAATTGTTTTGTTCTTTCCGCTACCCGCTGTTCTAATAACTTCTTAGACCTTGTGAAATTTCTTTCACGTACTTTTATAAAAGTGATCACACCACTTAAAGCAGCTACAGCACAAAGTGAATAAAACCACCACGTTCCCCAAAACGGTGGCGTTATTGTAAAGCTGTAAGAGGCAGGCTCTTTATTCCAAACCCCATCGTTATTGCACGATCTTACCATAAATGAATATGCTCCCGGTGGAAGATTGGTATAGGTTACAAAGTTTTCTTTAATCTCATGCGACCAATCTTTGTCAAAACCTTCTAATTTGTATTGATACCGTACTTTATTGGGATTGGTTAAGCTCACCCCGATAAAATTAAATGTAAGCTGGTTTTGGTCATAGCTGAATTGTGCATCCGGTTGAAATTCAATATCTTTATGGAAAAGCTGCAGTTTGTTAACAAAAGTTTTGGGCTCTGTCTTGTTCGGTATATCTTTTTCAGGTGAGTATTTTACTGCTCCCATGATCGTGCCGAACCAGATATTACCTTCGCTATCATTTAAAACAGCATTTTGATTGGTTTCTACACCCAGGAATCCTTCCTGTTTCCCATAAAAAGTAAAAACGTTTGTTTGCTGGTCAAATTTTACAACACCCTGGCTAATGCCGATCCAGATATTGTTTTCTTTATCACAGGTAATTAACCATGGAAAATCAGAACCTTTTACTCCCCTGATTGTGTAATTTGTAAAATTTTGTCCATCATATTTGTATAAGCCATTAGCATAGGTGGCAAACCATAAATTGTTGTTCAGGTCTTCAGTAATACATTTGACAAATCTATGTTTTATTCCATCTTTTTCGCTGAATTTTTGAAATTTGGTACCATCATATTTTGTCAGATCACCACCTACAATTCCAAACCATAAATTGCCTTTACTGTCTTTAAATGAGGTATGTACTTTATTACCCCCTAAACCGTTTTCAATGGTATAATTTGTATACTTCTGCTTTTGAGGATTAAACCTGGTAGCTCCTTTATAGGTAGCAAACCAAATATTACTATCATTATCTTCTATAATTGAACTTACAACATTGTCTATTAAACCATCATTTGTATTATAATTTCTGAATTTTTTTCCATCAAACACGCATACACCTTTCCTAACTGTACTAAACCACAGGTTTCCTTTACTGTCCTCATAGATGCACACTACAAAATCACCTGATAAACCATTACCGGATGTATAATTTTTGATTTTAAAATTTCCTGATAACCTCTTTTTGTCTTTAATTTTTTCAAAAGTGAATCTTGAGACACCTCCATCAGTTCCCATCCATATATTACCTTTGCTGTCTTCAAGTATAGACCAAACTATATTATTGATCAATCCGGTTGATTCATCAAAGGTGACAAATCTGTCACCGCGGTATTTATCCAGCCCCATATCAGAAGCAATCCAGATATTGCCCTCCCTGTCCTGTAAAATATCATCAACAGCATAAGAAAACAAACCCTTTTTCATGCTAAAGATTTTATAAGTACCTTTGGCAGCATCTTGCTTTCTTTCAGAAGAACTTGCGGGTAAATATCGGGTTATACCTTTGGAAAGTGATCCTACCCAGATATTGTTATCCTTGTCTTCATAAATGGATAAGACATTATTAGATGCCAAACCATCTCTTTCTTTTATATTGCTAATAATATCTGCACTGAGGGCCTCTCCTTCACTTTCAGATGCTTTGATCAGATCATAAATGTTATCAGTAGTTCTGATAACGATAATGCCTGAAGTCCAGGTTCCGATCCATATTTCATCATTCAATACTGATTTTATAGAGAATATGACGTTAGCCGGCAAACCGTTTTTATCATTCAAATAAACAAAAGCATCGGGTGAATTAATGTCGTATTTTGGATTATAAATGGTAATACCTTTATTGGTTCCAAACCACAGGTTACCAAACTTATCTTCACAAATTGAATATACATTTGGACTGTTCAACTGTGGAGTGTCACTTACAGCGATGATAATATTTGAATCCGGTTCATATTTATATATGCCCGACCCTTTTTTGGCAAACCAAAAATTACCTGCATGGTCTTCCAGAATATCTGTAATTGGATTGAACTGACTATATTGTTTGAAATGTACATCTTCAAATATCTTTTTTTCGTAATTGTATTTAGTGACGTTGCCTCCGTAGTGTCCGAACCAAATATTGCCTGAGCGGTCTGTATAGGATGTTGTGATCCAGTCTTCAGCCAGGCCATCTTTTTTGGTGTAGGTTTTAAATTCTTTTCCATTATATTTGGATAAACCGGCAAGTGTACCTATCCATAAATTGCCGTCTTTATCCTGTTCAATAGTTGAAACCTGAGATTGTACCAATCCATCAGCGACACCGTAATGGATGAAGTTTGAGGTTTGAGAAAAACAGTTGGCAGTAAGCAGTAGGCAGTAGGCAATAAAGAAAATAGCCGATAAATAAATTATTCTCATTGTTATATTGTTAAATAGCCCTTTCAAATATACTATATTTTCCGGTTTTTTTATATTGAATGTTAAAATTCGTTTTCAATCTATTTCATCTTCAATTTCCAAAAGAATTTCCAATATGTTTGGAACAGATGTATTTGATTCTACTCTATCATTAATATAATGAATATGATGTGGAAAATTAGGTAAATCTTTGTAATGAGGTGCATTGTCCCATCTTCTTTTTAGATTGCCATTGTCATCTTGCCAATGAACACTATATTTTTGAGGAATTAATTTTGAGGATTTTTCAATAGCATATTCAAATAATTCAATTATATCTCCATTTCTCATATAGATTTTTATTCTAATTTTCCCTTCTTTCAACAGAATATTTTTTCTTAATATTGAGTAATCGAGGATTTTTGGACTCTGCAATAAATGTAATTCTATCTCTTTGAAATATTGATTAATATCTGTAGTCATTATTTGCTTTCAAGAATATCCAATTGTTTTTCTGCATTATTTATCATATCAATTGTTGCAGACCATTCAATAAAATCAATATTATCCCCAAGCTTACCATTTTTATAATCAATTTCAAATTTCTCCGAACCTAAATTATACTTTTTCTCAAATTCCTTAAGTTGAGTATTCAAGTCATGAATTTGATTTTTCAATTTAGTTTTTTCTCGTGTAAGAATTTTATCTATTGTTATATCTATTACATTATCTGTCGTGTTGCTACTAACAATTAATTGTTCTAGCTTTTTTATTTTGTTCAACGTTGTTTGCATTTGGATTTATTTTATTTATTCAAATATATAAATTAAATTAATTTTATATTTCAAATTTCTCTAATTCTTTAAAGAAAGTTTTTTCATCAATTTCAACATCATTTTTAAAATAATCAACATTTCCCCAAATATAATTAATTTTTTGCAGTTTAACTTCCCGGTGAGGAAATTTAATAATAGTGGTATACTTCGTTTTAAAAGCATCTTTTTCTGTCCGTGTAATGATCTCTGGTCTGATCTGATATTGTAATGTGTTGGTTCCAATTTTTTTGGGAAGTACAGGCTTTGATGATCTTTGCTCTTTTATCTGTTCAGCTTCTGCCAACGCAAGTATAATGGTTTTTTCGTATTCGTCCTTTCTCTGTTTGTTTTTTATTGTTTGAATAGATTTTTCTTTTTCATTTTTTCTGTACGCTTGTTGTATTTTAGTTGCCTCTTTGTTATGTTTCAACTGCTGTAAGGCTGCAATTTCTTCACCCTCAGCCATAGTACTTTCCAGCTTTTTTTTATTTTCTTCTTCAGCCAATGCTTTCAGTATTTCTTTTTCATATTCACTTTTTCTGAGTAGATTTTTTTTAGCTTCTAATTTTGTATCTCTATCCTTTTTATGCATTAAAGCAGCAACTTTACTCTTAGTGAGAGCGTCATCATCTTTATTAGTTCCTTTCTTAATTATTTCTTTTTTTACTTTTGATAATGATTTTTCTTCAGCCTTTATAGCTGCAATTATTTTGTCAATTTCTTTTATTTTTATTTTAGGATATTTTTCATTTGGTTTAATTTCTAATGCTAATTTGTAGGATTTTTTAGCGGTTTGGTAGTCATAGCTTTTGAACGCTTTATCTGCTGTTTTTATCGTCTGCTGATATTTTTCTTCTGTTATTTTAGCTTTTTCGAGCTTCTTCGTACGTAGTAGTTCTTTCTTTGCATATTTTTCTGAAAAGTGGATAAATTGTTTTCCATCATATTTAGTTATACCTCCACCTTCTGTACCAAACCATAAATTACCTGCTCTGTCTTCCAGCATGGTAAGAATAATATTATGACTTAGTCCATCATTAACAGAATAATGTTTGAAGTTATTTCCATTATAGCATGATATGCCATCCCCATCAGTACCAAACCAAATATTTCCTGATCTGTCTTCCAAAATAGAAAGTATTTTATTACTATTCAATCCATCTTTTTTATTTAGAAAAATAAATTTTGGTAATGAACTATTAACCTGGTTTGCAGCAAGTTTGTTTATTCCCCCGCCCTGAGTGCCAATCCATATATTTCCTGCTTTATCTTCCATAATGACAGATATTTCATTATGAGATAATCCATTTTCAGTAGTGAAGTGTTTAAATTTTAAAAGTACTTTTTTATCAGCTAAATTTTGACCAGCAGTAAGAATACTAATACCTCCTCCACGTGTGCCAAACCACATGTTGCCATTTTTGTCTTCATAAATTGCCTGAACATAGTTGTTATTCATACCCCTGTCTTCAGTGATTTGAATAAATTTTTTGGAAATTTTATCTAAGAATGTTACTCCACCACCAATACAACCAAACCACAGGTTGCCTTTCTTATCTTGAAAGATTGTATAGATCTCATTATTGCTCAAGCCTTCTTTATTAGTAAAATGGGTAAATTTTGGTTTATAATAATTCCAGCCTGAGAGAAAACTCACACCCGCATCAAATAAACCAATCCATATATTGTCAGAATTATCTATAAGTAGTGATTGTACCATGTCACTGTTCAAACCTCCCTCTTTTGTAAGATTAAAAATTGACTCGCCATCAAATATAACTATCCCATTGTAAAAGGTACTGAACCATAGAGCTCCTTTTTGATCTTCACATATAGAATAAACTGTTGCCTGATCAAAAAAACCGAGTCTGGCTGATTGCTGTCCGGTAGCCGAAAGAGCATACAGATAACTGATTGTAAATAAATAGATAAAAATACAGGTGTGTTTCATCGTACAAATATAAATATTAATTTTTTGATTACTAATCCGGGCTACATTTTACATTTTACGTTTGATTTCGTAATTTTGCGCTCATGCAGCACACTTTTTAGTTTTTGGTTGTTAGTTTTTGGTTATGGTTTGATAGTTTATGGTTATAGTTTTTTAGTTTGTTGGTCGTGCCATGAGTCCGGCATTAGCAAACTATTGAACCAATGAACTAAAACTAATAACCAAATAACTAAAACTAATAACCAAAAACCATGAACTAAAATAAAGATCCATAACACATTATCCCGCAAAAAGGGAATTTTTAATTAACATAGCATAATTTATAACTTTGTAGGCTATGCAGCATAATATAAAGATCTACAACACACTTTCCCGTAAAAAAGAAACCTTTAAGCCCATCAATCCGCCTCTTGTTGGCATGTACGTCTGCGGGCCCACAGTATATGGAGATCCTCATCTGGGGCATGCCCGGCCCAGCATTACTTTCGATGTATTTTACAGGTATTTAAAGCATGTAGGTTATAAAGTAAGATATGTAAGAAATATTACCGATGTCGGGCATATGGAAGGTGATGCTGATGAAGGGGAAGACAAGGTCGCTAAAAAAGCCCGCCTCGAGCAATTAGAACCAATGGAAGTGGCACAATTATATACGGATCGCTTCCATGATATTATGCAAAAACTCAGTGTGCTTCCACCAACCATAGAGCCACGCGCTTCAGGGCATATTATTGAGCAAATACAGATGACAGAAAAAATAATTAAGTTTGGTTTTGCCTATGAAGTAAATGGTTCAGTCTATTTTGATTTGGAGAAATATGTGAAATCAAACCCGTATGGAAAACTTTCAGGCAGGGTGGTTGAAGACCTGTTAGCCGGTACAAGGAAACTGGAAGCACAACAGGAGAAAAAAAGTCCCCTTGATTTTGCTCTCTGGAAAAAAGCCAACTCCGGTCATATCATGCAGTGGCCTTCACCCTGGAGTGACGGTTTTCCCGGGTGGCATTTGGAATGCTCTGTTATGAGCAGTAAATACTTAGGCGCCCCATTTGATATACACGGTGGAGGTTTAGACCTGTTATTCCCACATCACGAATGTGAAATTGCTCAATCGCGGGCAGCCAATAATACCGATCCTGTTAAATACTGGATGCATAATAATTTAATAACCATCAACGGACAAAAAATGGGGAAATCTCTGGGTAATTTTATTACTTTAGAACAGCTCTTTACAGGCAATCACGACCTATTGGAAGAAGCCTACAGCCCCATGACCATCCGGTTCTTTATTTTACAGTCACATTACAGGGGGACTTTAGATTTTTCCAATAAAGCATTAAAAGGATCACGAAAAGGATTTATAAAGTTAATGAACGGGCTTAGAGTGCTGGAAAACTTGTCCCGAGCGGTAGTGAGGGAACCCCATTTTAGTACAAATGAAAAAAAACCTCATAAATCCGAAACACTTGATACAGAGATCAATCAAATCTGCGATGCCTGTTATGAAGCAATGAACGATGATTTCAACACTGCCAAAGTAATTGCCGCACTATTTGACCTGCTTAAGAAGATCAATGGCTTTTACCAGGAGAGCCTTGATTTGTCACAAATTTCCAAGACGACCTTTGGGAAAATGAAAGATACATACAGAACTTTCGTTAATGATATCCTGGGTTTAACTGAAGAAAAACCTGACAGCTTTGATGCTATGCTTTCTCTTTTACTGAATATATATTGGGAGGCTAAACAAAATAAAAACTATGACAAAGTGGATGAAATAAGAGCACAGATGAAAAAACAAGGGATCATTCTCAAAGATTTAAAAGGTGGTGTTGATTGGGCGTATGAAGAATGATTGACAGTTGACAATTGACAGTTGACAATTGACAACTGACAATTTGAGCTAGCAATAATAATAAATAAAGAATTTAATAACCATGGTAGGTAATTTTAAACAATTGACAGTATACAAAAAAGCATTCAAAATTTATTACACAAATGTACCATATAAAAAAAGTTTTTATTATAAATTTTTTCTTAATTTGTATAATATTAAGCTGTGATAACCTTAATAAAGAAGAAGAATCTGAAAAGGCTGCAAAATCAACACCAATAGTTGTTCCCACATTCAATGCTGACTCAGCATACGTTTTTGTAAAAAATCAGGTTGATTTTGGGCCAAGGGTACCCAACACGCCCGAACATTTTGCCTGTGGCAAGCACTTAATTAAACAATTAGAAAGCTATGGCGCTGTGGTAACGGTTCAGGAGTTTAAGGTTAAAGCATACGATAATACCATTTTAAATCTTCGCAATATTATTGGTTCATTCAATCCCAAGGCAAAAAAAAGAATACTTTTGGCTGCACATTGGGATACCCGTCCTTTTGCAGACAGGGAAGTAAATCTTTCAGCATCCTTGGAAGATCAATTGACGGACTCGCCCATTGACGGAGCAAATGACGGGGCAAGTGGTGTTGGTGTATTGCTCGAAATTGCCCGTTTAATAAATGCCCGTTCACTACAATATGGAATTGATATAATTTTCTTTGACGGGGAGGATTATGGCCAGCCTAACGATGAGACCCCAAGAAAAAAGGATACTTGGTGCTTAGGATCACAATATTGGGCTCGAAACCTGCATAAAAAAGATTATTATGCCAAAATTGCGATCCTTCTGGATATGGTAGGTGCAAAGGGGGCCAAATTTGCTATGGAAGGCACCTCAAGGCACTTTGCACCCAATGTTGTAAAAAAAGTCTGGGGTACAGCCAACAGGTTAGGATATTCAGACTATTTCTGGTATTACGAAAGTCCTGAGATTATAGATGACCATACATACATTAACCATCTGACCGGGATCAAAATGATAGATATTATTGAACATGATCCCGAAGGCGATTCCTATTTTGGCTCTTACTGGCATACCCATCAGGATAATATGGACATTATTGATAAAAGGACGTTGAAAGCGGTGGGGCAGACGTTGGTGGAGGTGATTTATAGGGAGCGGTGAATGATGAGTAGTGAATAGTGAGTAGCGAGTTGATATTGGACCCGCCTGCCATAGGCCTTTGGCGGGCAGGTGTTGGATGTAAACTTCGTCATGAGAGCTTATATCTATCAATATTTAAAAGATATTATTGAGCAGATTAAAAATTTTCGATCAGGTAAAAAAGTAACTGTTATTGATTTTGATAAAAAGAAATAATATTATGGAAGGTATAAATGGAATATCACCTGTTATAAAGAAACTTAGTTAATTTAAGGATATCGTTTTATTCGATCACCACTTTTTTATTTACTATCACTTTATCTGTTATAATCTGCAAGTGGTATATGCCTGACTGATAATCCGATATATCTATTTCAGATGTACGGTTTACGATTTTCGTCTTTGATATAATAGATCCCAACATATCGTATATTGTCAATTCCACTCCGCCAGCTGACAGGGATAAATCATCAATCGTCAATACAAACACTCCCCTGCTGGGATTCGGATAAATATTAAACCTGAAACCGGAATCCTTAAACTCGTTAATAGCCGTACTGCCAATATTAACTATCAGTATAACGGGATCCCCTGTACACCCTATACTGTCTGTTTCAGCAACGATTACTTGACCGATGCCTGCCGTAGTCCACTGGACAGAGATGAAATTGGTTTGACCTCCGCTTATTTGATTTCCACCAATTACCGTCCAATTATATATTGATCCATTATTAAACGGAACAGAATAATTCGCTGTATCGGAAACGCTCATATTGACAGGGCCAATTATAGCTCCTGTTTGAGGAATGCTGGTACATACCATTATTTGCATCATTATTTGTGCAATACAACCTGATGCATTGGTAACTGTTAATACAACGGTATAAGTGTTCGCTGACATATAAGCATGGAATGTATTTTGATTGGTTGAGGAAAAGCCATCTCCAAAATCCCAGCTCCACGAATTGGCTCCAATGCTATTATCAAAAAAGTTCACATTCTCACCTATTCCCACCGTATTACTACTTACGGTAAAATCAGCCACTAAAGAGGTTATTACAACCTGCTGGGTTATCGTATTACTGCCCCAAGGATTGGTTACGATTAATGTAACAGTATATGTGCCCGGTAAGCTATATGTGTAAAAGGGATTTTGCGAAGTTGACAGCCCGCTGTTATCACCAAAATCCCAGAACCAGGAAGTTGGATTGTATAATGACTGATCGGTAAAGCTCACGATGCCCTGGCACGTATCCAATACAGTGATGTTAAAATCAGCTACCGGAGGTATTGTATTGGGCAAAACGATGACCGTATAATCTTCAAACTGTCCATATTGAACATTATTACAGGGTGCGGGTGGGGAATTTAAATAATAATCAGAGCCCACGCGCATACGCAACGGTGTGTTTATCACTGCCGAAAAAGGAATGGTTACCGTACCGGAATGATTAGTTAAAATATTGTTTGACCAAAAGACAAGTTCTGTCGTAGAATCGTTAGCAAAAACACCATTGTTATTGTAGTCAATCCACACCCTCACATTTTCCTGCAGCCCTGTCCCTGTTTGTATAGAAATAGTATATGTCTGATCAATAATTACGTTTGTTGCATTCGTACAACTGTAATCCTGGTATCCCTCAATGCCATCGGCAGTGGTATTGTTTATGGTATTAAAAGTAACATTGTAAATTCCCATTCCACAGCAATAGCCGGTTGTAACGGGTGTACAGGAAGGCGCTATGGGCCCTGTGCCTACAGTTATCAAAATAGAATCCACATCAGTGCACGATCCGGATGTTGCAGTAACATAATACATGGTTGTTGAAGGCGGGCTTGCAAGTGGAGCGGGACAATTTGTGCAACTTAATCCCGCAGCAGGGCTCCATGAAAAAGAAGCTCCACCAATATTTGCCGTGACATCTAATTGTGCCGTATCCCCTGAACAAATAAGGGGTGTATTGGCATTGGCAGCAACATCCAAGGTCGTTGTATAAATCGTTATCGTATCCGTTGATGAACAACCGCCACCTGAGGCAACAACGATATATGATGTGGTAGTAGTGGGGCTTGCTACAGGGTTATAAATATTTGGATTTGACAGGCTCCCGGCAGGAGACCATGTGTATGAGAGGGTAGTATCAATTCCAACACAGGCAGTGCCTATTTGAATATCATCGTAATAGGAAGTAAAATTATTAACGTTATATAAATGTATTTGAGATATATTATTTGATGTTTGGGATCTGAAAGGAAAATTAGATGCAATTAATATTCCATCTGCATAAAAATCCAACGATTTATTAACATAATCAATATTCTTAAATTCAAAATGATACCATTGGCCAATATTATATGGCACCAGTTCCTGATTTGTAAAATTTGCATATAATGTATAATTTCCTTGATTTGCATAAAGAAAAATGATACCAAAATTAGATGTGATGTTAGAATCGCCAACTGAGAAATAATTATTCCATGTACTATCTTGTTGGGTTCTCATATAAACACTTATATAGTCGGAAGTATCTGCAGCAAAAGAATAATTCAATCCATCATAGAATCCCCCACTTCCTGTTTGTTCCAAACTATAAACCCCATTTGCCGAGGTTGTATTAGTAACAGTATAGGTATAATTAACACCAGTTGACCAGTTATTATAAGTACCATCTTCAAATCCATCATAAAAATCTCCGAAAGAGGCGCAGGTATATGCTGCTAATTGAGTAGTATCACCCGCACAGATGGAATCCCTGGCAGTGACTGTAAAAATTGGAGCGCCATTCACAGTAACCGTTACACTATCAGTAGGAGCACAACCGGCAGGAGTGGTAACATAATAAGTCGTGGTAGCAGTTGGGCTTGCATAAGGGCTTTGACAACCGGTACAGCTTAGTCCCGTGGATGGAGACCACAGATATGCTCCACTTCCGGTTGCAGTTAATTGTACGCTATCTCCAAAGCAAATAGCAGTATCGGGGCTGGCAACGATAAAGTTTACGGTATCCACATATATCGTGATGGTATCAAAGCTTGAACAAGTACCAATAGCTGCTTCTACCACATAAGTGGTGGTGGAAGAAGGGCTGGCTAACGGATTGGAAATATTTGGGTTGGATAAACCGGTTGAAGGATTCCATGTAAAGCTCAAAGTAGTATCTACTCCACTACAGGCGATATTTACATCATCAATAGCCCAGTGGTCACAGCAGGAACCAGAAAACGTAATCTGTTTAAATCTGAATTGTGTACTTGCAGTTTGAGCACCGGCAGGCATATTTTCACTGATGGCTGTAAAAGTGACATATCCACCGGTAAAATATGTATTGATATTGTTCCAGGTAATACCGTTATCGGTTGAATATTCAAGCACGATATCCTCACCGGCATCAGCTGTTTCACAAGGAGGAGCGCCTGATCCGATTTTGAGGTAAAAGTTGATGTTACCGCCCGCCAATACATTCAGGTTTTGTGTTATCGCTTCGCGCGTTGTGGAACCATTAAAATATAAAGCAAAACCACTTACCGATCCGCAATCAATAGTTGCCGCTCCACCTATAATGCCCGTCCAAAGAGCAAAATCGATATCCGGGTCAAAATCATCATTCATCGGTGTACATGAATTTGCAAATAATTGAGTAGTATCCCCCAGACAAATCGTATCTTTATCAGCCATAGCAACTATTTGAGCGACACTATCTACCACTACAATAACAGAATCAAAATTGACACAACCAGAGCCAGAAGTAACAGCAACAATATAAGTAGTTGTAACAGAGGGACTTGCTATTGGATTTGCAATATTAGGATTATCTAATCCGGAAGTTGGGCTCCACGAATATGAAACACCTCCACTCGCAATTAATTGCACGCTGTCTACAGGACAAATGGTGGTATCAGAAGAGACTGTGATAATGGGCAATGGATTAACAAATACCGTTATTGAATCTATATCACTGCCACAGGCATTGATTGCTGTTAGCGACCAGGTCGTTGTTGTTGAAGGATTTGCTAATGGGTTAGCTATTATAGAATCACTTAATCCTGTACCGGGGTCCCATAAATAGGTTGCTCCACCTAAAGCATTTAATTGTATTAAATCCCCTTCGCAGATGGTTGTATCCGTTCCGGCATCAGCAACAGGAGCAGAAGAGAAAACAGTAACAGTAACAAAGGCAGAATCCTGAGTGCCGGTAGAATCGGTTACCATTACCATATATGTAATAGTAGAAGAAGGACTTGCTAGTGGACTTTGACAGGTATCACAGCTTAAACCCGTTGAGGGAATCCATGAATAGCTGTAAGGAGGAACAAAAGTATTTGAATCAATTATAGAAACACTTAACAATACAGAGTCACCAATGCAAATGCTGGTATCAGTGGTAACTTCAATAGCTGTAAGTAAAGAACATTGAATTTGAGAATAAACTGTCGCAGTATAACCGGCTACTGCCATATTAACATTATTATGTTGAACACTCAGCGTATTTGTATCACTCCATGCAGCGTTTAAAACAGCCGTATCAGTGATGCTAAATATGTATGGGTAAGTTCCCAATGATGGAGAACATACACATTCCAGGATTGTATTTGTGAATGTACCAATTTGTGCACCATTCAGATAAAATGTAAAATCGTTTGTGCCAAATGAATCACAATCAGTATAATATAAATAGAAGGTTATGGAATCAACGGTTGGGGTACTAATGAAAAATAAGGGTGATGTTTTTAGTGTGATATCTCCAAAATCATTACCGTCATTACATAGATCATTGGAAAAGTTGCAGCTACCTGCTCCGCCCGGAGCATCATGTATACAAATATTTTCTACAAATATAAAAACAGAGTCACGTATTACCTGATAATTTATAGTGCTGTCGTTGAAATTATTGGTGTCTCCGGCCAGCGTTGTCCATGCATCAAAATTATACGTACCGAAAGTACCCAAATTAGCTTGTGAAGCAAATGTATAGGTAAAGTTGTTGCCCGGAAGAATAGTAGTACTTACACTTTCGGTAACAGGTACTCCACCATTGACAGTATAAGATGCGTCAAGTGTGAAAATGGTGTCTAATCCGAAGTTATTAATAACTACTGTGACATCTTCATAAACAGCTAAGCCGCACCCTGAAAACGGGGATATTATTTGAGACACACCTGCGTCAATATCAGATGAATTACATATCTCCAAATATGAAAGGATGTTTTGTCTGAGGTTTGTTGCTTCCGGTTGTGTATTATGAAAATTGGTTGTAGTCATTCCCCCAAAAATGACCTTTCCGGCACCCCAGCTTTTTTCAGCCGCCAAAATTTTGGAAGCATCGGCAATATCAACTATCAAGGGTGTAATTCCAGGACCACTTAACCATGAATGAGCAAATGAACTTCCGGTCCAATTAGTACCGACAGGGGTATACGGGCCATTAAAAATAGGATGCCCGCTGGCACCGGAAGCAATAACACCTTGAGCAGTTGTTGGCTGATAAGTTAATAGTACGCCTCCAAATCCAAAATTTATTGTAAGCACGCTCCACCCCGCAGAATTTATAAACAAGTTGCCACCTGCGCTTACCCAGTTTTCAATAGCAGTCATATTTGCAATCAGAAAAGTTTCTAAAGGAGCATCATTATCAGCTCCACCTTCCATGAAAATGAAGCAAGTAGAAGGTGACAATAAAGCTCCTGTATTCACGGTCTCGTATTGAAGGTTTTGCCAGTTTCCGGCTCCGAATACTGTATCCATAGCTGTTTCGTTAGAAGTGCTGCCCCAAGGTGGACCAACGGTTGAACGTAGATATACTTTATCCTGTGAAAACAAAAAACTTTGATTAAGCAAGATAAAAACTATTGATAATGTAATTTTTAGTGTAAACTTTTTCATAATTGTATGATTTATTTAGTATTAAATATTTATTTATTGACTGAAAAATTATAAGGTCTGAACTTTATAACCTTTACATATGGTGGAAAGCTAACCTTGTTCTTATAGTGAATTATAAGTTGAGGATTAGTGAGCTCATTACATTGAGCATTGATTATTTCACCCGCTTTAATAACAATTGAATTTTGTGCTTCACTACCATTTTCCAGGTTACTTCTATAATGAAAATTGCTTTCAAACAACAATTCATTGTCCCATAATACCTTTACATCAAAATTGTTTGCATTAATGAATTTTAATATTACCACCTCCTGATCATTACAATTTATTACTTTATAATAAAGTTCAACTCCATTGGTTTTGGATTGTAACAACCAATCAACGTTGTATTGTGCGTAGAGATTAGCGTTTAATAAAACCGTTAAAAATAGCATGCCCGTAAATATTGTTAATTTTTTCATAATTTTTTCGTTTATTCTATGATTATTTTAAGGCAAAATTATATTAAAGGTTTTTAAAAACCTAATTTTCATTTAAGATTTTTCTATCTAAAACAAAACTATGAGCAAGAAAAAAGCGTATGGAACTTAGCGGGGGAACTCTATGCCCCGCCAGTTGGCGGGGCTATGCGCTTACTCTTTCACGATCACAAACACGTCTTCCCCTTTTTTCTTCATCAGGTATTTTTCACGTGCAAATTTTTCAAGCAATTCGGGATTGTTTAGCAGCTCTTCGCGGTCTTTTTTTACTTCTTCAATTTTTTTTATGTAATACTGTTTTTGATCTTTTAAATTTTTCAATTTACTTTTCAAGCGGTACTGACTGATAAAATCGTTCGCATCAAAAAACAGCATCCATATTAAGAAGCAAAGGGCGAAGATGAAGTAGAAGCTTTTAGTAAATTTAGGGATACGTATGTTCATTGATAATTGATTATTTTTGAGGAATGTTGAGACGCCCAATTTGGGCGTCTGTACGTTCCGTGTTTGTTTAAATAATAAATTAAAAATTCTTCCCTGGATAATAAGCCTCTTTCCCCAATTCTTCTTCAATCCTAAGCAACTGGTTATACTTTGCCATTCTATCTGTGCGTGACGCAGAACCTGTCTTTATTTGCCCGGTATTTAATGCTACTGAAAGGTCTGCAATGGTAGTATCTTCAGTCTCTCCTGAACGATGTGAGATGATACTTTTGTAAGCATTTCTTTTGGCAAGGTTCACCGTGTCAATCGTTTCGGTGAGCGTACCAACCTGGTTGACTTTGATCAATATGGCATTGGCAATGCCTTTATCAATGCCCTGCTGCAACCTTTTTACATTGGTAACAAAGATATCATCCCCAACAATTTGCACTTTATTACCCACCAGATCTGTAAGCTCCTTCCAGCCTTCCCAGTCATCTTCGGCCATACCATCTTCAATGGATATGATGGGATATTTGTTTACCCAACCTTTCCAGTAATCAGCCATTTGAGATGGTGTAAGCTTTTCACCCGTAGATTTTTTAAAATAATACAACCCTGATATAACTTCATAAAATTCTGAGCTTGCAGGGTCTAAAGCAATGAAAATATCTTCTCCGGGTTTGTACCCGGCTGTCTCAATGGCTTTTAATACCATCTCAATTGCCTCTTCATTGGAAGACAGATTTGGCGCAAAACCACCTTCATCACCCACGTTGGTTGACAATCCTTTATCTTTAAGTACTTTTTTTAAATGATGAAAAACCTCCGTTCCCATCCTGATTGCTTCAGTGAATGATGGTGCACTGACCGGCATGATCATAAATTCCTGGAAATCTATGGCATTATCTGCATGACTTCCGCCATTTAAGATATTCATCATCGGAACCGGTAATGTTTTCGCTTCCGCTCCTCCCAGGTATCGAAACAAGGATTGCTTCGTCTCTTGTGCAGCAGCTTTCGCTGCAGCCAATGAGACACCCAGGATTGCATTGGCGCCCAATTTTGATTTGTTATCAGTTCTGTCAAGCTCAATCATTGTTTTATCTATAAGATCCTGATCAATGACAGAAAAGCCTGTTAATTCTTTAGCAATTATTTCATTTACATTTTCTATTGCTTTCAATACACCTTTTCCCATATAACATTTTTTATCACCATCTCTAAGCTCTACTGCTTCATGTTTACCCGTTGATGCCCCGGAAGGAACGGCAGCTCTTCCCAGAGATCCATTTTCAGTAACAACATCTACTTCAATGGTGGGATTGCCGCGTGAATCGAAGATCTGGCGGGCGTGGATTTGGGAGATTAGGCTCATCTTAATTTCATACGATCTGAAAGTTGTTCATTCAGCACCTGTTTTAATTGCGTTTTAGCCTTATCAGAAAGAAATTCTTTAATTCCTGCCTCTATTGCTGTTGGATCTGTTGTAATATCAGGAGCTTCTTTTATTAATTGAAATCTAAATTTTTGTGCGCGTTCCTTGGCTTTATATGCTACTATCAGACCAATATTAAATACATTGGATATATCCCAAATTTCCAAATCGCGCAATTTTGTCAAATGCTCATCAACATTTTTTCCTTTATAATAAGAATCATAATAACAGAGATAGGATGAATTACAAAATCTTAAATAACTTGCTGCCTGTTGAATGTGAGTAATATTAGGAAACTCTCTTTTGACCTCCACCGCGGTTAACTTTGGATAAATACCAAAATGATAAATTAATTTATTGTATTTTACACAAATAATATCCATGTTTTCCCATTTGCGACCAGCGCGTTTATCTCCTTTTATTTCAACTAAATCAAACATTCCAGTATCTTCTAAATAAGCTTTTAATGCAGGATATATATCCTTTTCTAATTCATTTGCTCTTTCTTGTTTGAGTATTTTTCTGTTGGGTTGCGGTTGTTCTAAATCTAACTCTTTAAAATATCTTTCTAGTTTTTTGATATTGTCTTGTACCAAATCCCCTTGGATTCCTTGGACATATCTCCATTCTATACCACCTGTTCTACCTGATCTTTTAGTTATTTTTCCTATATGAGCAATTGCACTCACAATATAACTGTAATATGGCTCAAAGTCTTTACCTAGAATTTCAGTAATATTTGATCGAGAAAGCGTACCGGTTTCGCTCTTTCTTAACTTAGCTAATACTTTTTTTACTTTATCAATCAAAATAACCTGAATACTTTTGTTTTTCATTGATATATATTATTAATGAAATTGGTATCTGCGACACCTTTCTTACTTTTCTGGTGTCGTATCAGTCAACGAATCAAATTTTTATTGTCATTTTCACCATTGATTTATTTCAGTTCAAATTACCACTTAATCCATTTTAAATTTTCTACATATTTAAAATGCTCATCCCTGCTTACCAATTCTATATTGTATTGTTGTGAAATTGCTGCTATCCAAATATCATTATCGGGAATAGGTGTACCTTGAAGTCTTAAATTCTTTTTTATTTCAGCATAAAATTCGGCAGTTTCAATAGTGCAATCTAATATTTCAGACTTATTACAGAAGTCACTTATTCTGTTCAGATTAGCTTCCCTTTTTTTGGAAAGGATAGCTCCAAGATATAACTCTCCAATAACTATAATGGGAAGAAAAATTTTAGGCTTTTCTCTAATTTTATTAACTACTTTTGAGTCATCATCAAAATAGTCAATCACGATATTAGAATCCAAAACATATTTACCATCCATCTCTATCAATATTTTCACATTCTTCTTCTATTACTTTTCTCATTATCTCTAAATCCTCTTTATCAATTGTTCCTACAAGATTAAGCAAATCATCTTTATCCTTTTTTTTAGGTACAATTAGCGATTTAACAAATGCCAACAATTTAATTTGTTGAGCTTTGTTTAAGTAACTAAGCGTAGTTACTATTTCATTATGTATTTCCAATCTTTTCATGGTTCAAATATAGAAAAATAATTTGAACAGAGAACACCCTCTTATTCCTAAGACGTATTCCCTCCACTGTATTATCATTCAGTTAGAATACTTTTCTTCACGCCAAGATCAAGTACAGCAACTTTGTATGATGCATTTTTATCTCCCTGATCGTATATTTTTTTTGTAGATATTTTTGAGGCTAATTCCAATCCCTTCATGGAGGGTAGCTGTTTTAATTCTTCTTTAAGAAAATTCAGATCGGTAGTTTCTGATGAAATAACAGCATTCATAGCTCCCTTATTTCGAATATGCCTCACAATAGACCTGGTATCCACGGTACTAATTCCAACAATACCTTCTTTTTGAAAACAGATTATAAGAAAGGGATAATGCTGAATACTCAGGACTATCCCTAAAAATGAAGTATAATACCATAAACTGATTAGTTACAAAAGAACTAAAGGGCTGCTTTATTCAGTATTTCTTTTAGTTCAGGGCTTGTTTTTGCAAATTCGTAGAGGATTTCTTTTAATTTTTTGTTGTCTCTTGTTACCGGGGTTAGGGCGGTTCTGCGGTCGTAGATAACGAAGCCGATTAATCCGAAAACGCCACCCAATACAAAATACATCAATGTGTAAAGTTTATTTATTTTATCGTCTATTGCTTCAAAGCGGACATTCATTTCATTTTGTAATGCTTTTATTTGTTCTTCAACTCTGATGAGACGGTCACGGTCGTCCAAGGTATAAGAAATTTCTTTTATTTGCGCTTGAGCGGCAATGAAGAAAAGAAAGATAATTGCCGTAAAGAATATATTTTTCATTTTTATTTTTTATCAGTTTCCATTTTACTTTCTTTTTCTTCTTTAGCAGCAGCTTTTTTTACCTGAACCGGTTCATCAACAGGTTTCACTTTACCCCTTCTGGTTCTTTTTCTCGTTGTTTTGCTTGTGTCAGCCAAAAGGTTTTCATTATAATCAACCAATTCAATAAGGCACATAGAAGCATTATCACCAAGTCTGTTTCCGGTTTTAAGGATCCTGGTATATCCACCGGGCCTGTTGGCTATCTTCTCTGCAATTTCATTAAATAATATACTCACTGATTCTTTATCTTTCAGATAAGAGAATACAATCCTTCTTGAATGTGTAGTATCAGTCCTGGATTTAGTCATCAAAGGCTCAATATATTTGCGGAGCGCTTTTGCCTTAGCTAATGTAGTAGAAATTCTTTTATAAAGTATCAGCGATGATGCCATATTAGACAACATTGCTTTACGATGAGAAGGCGTTCTTCCAAGATGATTAAATCGCTTTGCGTGTCTCATTTTTAAGTACGAAGTACGAATTCGTTACGCAGAGACGCCCAAATTGGGCGTCTCTGCGTGACGAATTCGTCATTCGTCATTTTTATTCACCTTTAAGCTTATACTTAGCTACATCCATGCCAAAAGTCAGGTTTTTGTCAGCGACCAATTGTTCAAGTTCTGCGAGTGATTTTCTACCAAAATTCCTAAACTTCATCATACTGGAAATGTCTAATTGTACAAGATCTCCCAGTACATACACTTTTGCAGATTTTAAGCAATTATAAGCCCTTACAGAAAGGTCCAGGTCAGCAAGTGGGGTTTTGAGCAACTTTCTCATATGCAGTGTTTCTTCATCAACAGATTCCTCCTCATCTGGCAATTCTTCCTCTAATGAAATAGTTTGATCAGAGAATAACATAAAATGCTGAATGAGTATATTGGCAGCGCCTTTCAATGCTTCTTTAGGGTGTATAGAACCATCTGTTTCCAGGTCTATTATTAGCTTTTCATAATCAGTTTTTTGCTCTACACGGGTATTTTCTACGCTATATTTGACATTTTTTATTGGTGTAAATATGGCGTCTATTGGTATATAGCCAATAACCTGTTCAGCAGGTTTATTCTCATCAGCTGGCACATAACCCCTTCCTTTTTCAACTGTCAATTCAATATTAAAATTGATATTTTTATTTAAAGAACAGATCACATGATCAGGATTGAGTATCTCATAATCAGAAGTAAATTCACTAATTTTAGCTGCTGTAAAAACCTCTTTATTTTTTATAAGCACATTGATCGTGCTACCATTAGCGCTGGAAACATTCTTAAACCTGACCATTTTAAGGTTTAAGACGATCTCTGAAAGGTCTTCAACAACACCCTCAATGGTTGAAAACTCATGGAGTATCCCCGGTAGTTTAACACCGGTAATGGCAATACCTTCTAATGAAGAAAGAAGTATCCTTCTTAAAGCATTACCTATTGTAGTCCCATAACCTGGTTCAAGCGGTTTAAATGTAAATATACCATGGAAATCGTCTGCATTTTCCATTACCACATTTTCAGGTTTTTGAAATGATAAAATTGACATAGATTTTTTAGTTTAATTTTTATTTAGAATACAATTCAACTATCAGATTTTCTTTAATTTTTTCAGGGATCATATCTCTTTCAGGATAAGAGGTAAATTTACCCTGCATCAAACTTCCGTCCCATTCTAACCATGGAAACTTTACTGTTCTATGAACTGTCAGGCTATAAGTAATCACTTCTAATGATTTTGACTTTTCACGAACGTTAACCATATCACCCGGTTTCAAGTTAAAGGATGGAATATTAACAATAGAACCATTTACCTGAATATGTTTATGAGAAATTAGCTGCCTGGCGCTTCTTCTTGTAGGTGCAATACCCAATCTATATACTGTATTATCAAGTCTAGCCTCCAGTAGTTGGAGTAAAACTTCACCGGTGATACCCTTTTTCCGCACAGCTTTGTGAAATAAATTAGAAAACGGCCTTTCAAGTAAGCCATAAGTATATTTTACCTTTTGTTTCTCCATAAGTTGGACCGCATATTCAGATTGCTTTCTTTTCCTGCTGCGACCGTGTTGTCCAGGAGGGTAATTTTTCTTTTGGAGCGCTTTACTTTGCCCCAAAACAGGCTCTTTAAACCTACGGGATATTTTTGATTTTGGTCCTGTATATCTTGCCATATATATTTGGTGATTTTTTGATTTGGAGATTTAAATCAACAAGTCACTAAATCACTATATCAATAAATGAATTTAGACTCTTCTCCGTTTTGGCGGCCTGCACCCATTATGAGGCAGCGGAGTTACATCTTTTATCATTGTAATCATAATGCCTGAATTCTGAATAGACCTTATTGCCGAATCTCTTCCAGACCCTGTTCCCTTAACGAATACCTCTGCTTTTCTCAATCCGAATTCATAAGCTTTCTTAGCGCAATCTGTGGCTGCTGTCTGCGCAGCATAAGGTGTATTTTTCTTAGATCCCCTGAAACCCATTCTTCCTGCTGACGACCATGCAATTACCTGCCCTGCAGTATTTGTCATAGAAATAATGATATTATTGAAAGTTGCCTTAATATGAACCTGGCCAACTGCTTCTACTATAACTCCCTTTTTTTTAGCTTTACCTTTTTTCTTTTCTGCCATAATAATTTGTATCGGAATTTCAATGTTTAAATGAAATTTATATTTCAATCTATTCTTTATGCTCTTAATGAACAGCTACTGGGCACTGGTTACTGGGTTCTAGGTTATTTGCTTTCGGTAGGCAGGTTGGTAATTCTTTCTGACATTATTCACTACCATCACCCAGTACCCAGTACCCAGTAACTAACTTATTATTTTTACTTCACTTAATTTTAGCTAATTTCATTTTAATTAACTTACTTTATTATGTTCTTATCTCCTTTCCGGAGCACTTTTCTTGCCTGTTACTGTTTTTCGTTTTCCTTTTCTGGTGCGGCAATTATTTTTTGTTTTTTGTCCTCTTACAGGCAACCCTTTCCTATGCCGGATCCCTCTGTAACTGCCTATATCCATTAATCTCTTTATGTTCAACTGCACTTCTGAACGCAACGATCCTTCGAGTTTATATTCTGCCCTAATGATCTGTCTAACAGCGCTGGCTTCTTCATCATTCCAGTCTTTGATTTTTTTATTATAATCTACCCCAGCTTGATTAAGTATTTTCAGGGCTGTAGAACGACCTATTCCATAAATATAGGTGAGCCCTATCTCTCCACGCTTATTATCAGGTACATCTACTCCCGAAATTCTTGCCATTATTTAAGAAAATTTTAAAATGTTAGAAGTAAGTCATTAACCTACAAAACCATTATCAAATCATCAAATTAGCTCATTGGTTACCCTTGTCTCTGCTTATATCTTGGAGTTTTTTTATTTATTACATACAACTTACCCTTCCTGCGAATAATTTTACATTCAGGACTTCTTTTTTTTATTGATGCTTTGACCTTCATGTTAAGAAAATTTGAAAATGTGATAATTTGGTAATTTGATCCGCAGAGACGCCCAATTTGGGCGTCTCTACGGATCAAATTACCAAATTAACAAATCATCTATCAACTATCAACTTTTGTACCTATAAACAATTCTACCTTTGCTTAGGTCATAAGGTGACATCTCTAATTTTACCTTATCACCGGGCAATATTTTAATATAATGCATTCTCATCTTTCCTGAAATATGAGCGATAACCTCATGGCCATTCTCTAATTTAGCCCGAAACGTTGCATTAGATAGCGCTTCAGTAATCAATCCGTCTTGCTCTATAGAGGGTTGTTTTGCCATATATTAAAATAAGTTTTTGGTTTATCAAATCGTTTAATTTCAAAAATATAATACATATTGATTTTTTAAAAACCTGCAAAGATAAAATTAGTTTCTGTTTTTCACAAACTTTCAACCTGTTTTTCGATATTTATCCCGTTTTCAATGTATTCAAACGTAGTAAGTATATCTGCTTTTCCTTGTTTTATTGCAACTGTATGTTCAAAATGAGCTGAAGGTTTACGATCTGCTGTTCTTACCGTCCAGCCATCATTTTCCTGAACCACCTCTTTTAACCCTAAATTAATCATTGGCTCAATGGCCAATACCATGCCTTCTTTGAGCTTGGTACCTTTCCCCTGTTTGCCGTAATTTGGTACTTCAGGGGTCTCGTGTAAGCTCCTTCCTACACCGTGGCCAACCAACTCTCTTACGACAGAATAATTTACACCTTCAACGTACTGCTGAATGGCATTGCTAATATCCCCTACTCTTTTGCCTGGCAGAGCAAACTCTATTCCTGTATATAAAGATTCTTTGGTTATCTTAAGTAAATGGGCCACTTCATCGCTAATAATTCCTACGGGATATGTATAAGCGCTATCGCTGTGAAATCCATTTAAAAGAATACCGCAGTCTATAGATACAATATCACCCTCATTCAATTGATTTTCTGATGCTATTCCATGCACAACCTGATCGTTAACAGAGATGCACAAACTACACGGAAAGCCTTTTCTATGACCTTGGGTTTTATAACCTTTAAAGGAAGGGGATCCACCATGATCTCTGATAAACTCCTCAGCATACTGATCAAGCTTAATAGTAGTAACACCTGGCTGGATCAATCTTGCAAGTTCTGCATGGAGCCTACCCAGCAGATCACCGCTTTTCCTGATTAGCTCAATCTCTTCATCAGTTTTTAAAAAAATCATACAATTTACAATTAGCGCAGAGCACGTAGAGCATAGCGCATGGCGTTCTACGCTTTGCACTATGCACCATGCGCTCGAGATTTATGTTCCAGCAACGTTTTGTGTACGTCCTTTTAATCTACCTGATTTCATCATACCTTCATAATGCCTCATTAACAAATAGCTTTCTACTTGCTGCAATGTATCCAGGATCACTCCTACCATGATCAACAAGGAAGTGCCACCATAAAATTGTGAAAATTCCCGGCTTACTTCAGAAAGACTGGCAAAAGCCGGCATTATGGCAACAATCGCCAGGAATATTGATCCGGGAAGTGTGATGCGGGTCAAAACTGTATCAATAAATTCTGATGTTTGTTTACCAGGTTTAACACCCGGAATAAATCCGCCATTTCGTTTCATATCGTCTGCTATCTGATTAGGATTAATAGTGATTGCAGTGTAAAAGTATGTGAAGACGATGATTAAGATACCGAACGTTAAACTATATTGCCAGGAAGTAAAGTCACCAAAAGCAGCCCCGATAGAGCCTGCAATATCACTGGTATCTGCCCATATTCCGGCAAGCATCACGGGCAAAAACATTAATGCCTGAGCAAAGATAATAGGCATTACACCGGCAGCATTCACTTTCAGAGGGATGTATTGTCTTTGACCTCCATACACCTTGTTTCCAACTACCTGTTTAGCATATTGAACCGGGATTTTTCTTGTAGCTGTTGTCAATAGTACAACTGCCATCACTACGAAAAAAAACGCAACCAGCTCAATAACAAACATTAAAGCCCCATCTAAACCTCTTGTAGCACCTTCGGCAACTATAGCTCCCGGAAACCTTGAGATGATCCCAATCATTATGAGCATTGAAATACCATTTCCGATACCCTTATCTGTAATCCTTTCACCGAGCCACATACAAAACATGGTACCGGAGGTCAGAATTATCATAGATGAAAAGCTGAAAAATGCCCTGTTTTCTATCAATATTGCCTCTTGTGGAATTGTGGCGGTAATATAGCCAACAGACTGCATTAAACATATACCAATTGTTAAAATACGTGTAATTTGTGTAATTTTTCTTCTTCCGGACTCCCCCTCTTTTTGTAATTTCTGAAAATAGGGCACAGCAACGGTGAGCAATTGCATTACGATTGAAGCTGATATGTAAGGCATGATGCCTAATGCAAAAATGGAAGCCCTGTTAAATGCACCACCTAAAAAAGTATCTAAAAATCCCAGGATCCCTTCTGCCGGACCTTGAGCCGCAATAACACTCGGATCTATTCCTGGTAAAACAATAAATGAGCCAAGCCTGAAAATAGCCAAAAACCCTATAGTATTAATGATCCGACCTCTGAGTTCTTCAATCGTAAAAATGTTTATTATGGTAGTTATGAACTTCTTCATAAATCAGGCGCTTATAATAATAAGTTGACAATTGACAATAGGCAGTAGACAATAGACAGTAGACAATAGACAGTAGACAATGGACAATAAGACAATAGATTAATTGTTTTTTTTACGTGTATATTTTTCAGGATAATTTATCATATGATTTAACATTTTACCAATCTCGTGTTCTTTTTCAAACCAATCATTTTTAGTTTTTTCAGAAATATATTTACATAATATTCTATTATAACTTGATTGCAATTGTCTTGTTTATTGTCTATTTGTCTTTTGTCTATTGTCTACTGTCAACTTTTTTGGATTTTGGTTACTTTACCTCCGGCTTTTTCGACAGCAGCTTTTGCAGAAGTTGAAAATGCATGGGCTTTTACATCAATTTTTGCACTTATATTACCTCTTCCCAAAATCTTGATCAAGTCATTGGATGACATAAAACCATGCTGCTTTAATAATTCAGGGGTGACCTCTTTAGCTGAAGTTCTATCAATTAGTTCTTGCAAGGTATCCAGGTTTATCACTTTATATTCTATCCTGTTAGGGTTTTTAAAGCCGAATTTTGGAATTCTTCTTTGAAGAGGCATTTGACCGCCTTCAAATCCTCTCTGCCGGGAGTAGCCAGACCTTGATTGAGCGCCTTTATGCCCCCTGGTTGAAGTACCGCCTCTGCCAGACCCCTGCCCTCTTCCTATTCTTTTTCTTGTTTTAACAGAGCCTTTAGCCGGTTTTAATGTGCTTAAATTCATTTTATAAATATTCTAATTCCCTTCAACTTTAATTAAATGGGCAACTTTATTTATCATGCCCGCAATTTGTGGTGTATTCTCAACTTCTACACTTTTGTTGATTTTCCCCAAACCTAATGCTTGAATGGTTCTTTTTTGCCTTTCGGTCCTGCCAATAATGCTTCTTATTTGAGTAATTTTTACTTTTGACATCTTATAAAGTACGAAATACGAATGACGAAGTACGAATTACGAAGTACGAATGACGAATTACGAAATACGAAACTCGAAATACGAAACTCGAAATACGAAACTCGAAATCCGAAAATCGAAATCCGAATTACGAAGTACGAATTTCGTCATTCGTAATTTCTTATTTAGCCGTCAAATAACTTACTGAACGAAATGCCTCTTTGCTGTGCAATGGTATAGGGATCTCGCAGCTTGGTCAAGGCTTCAAATGTTGCTTTGGACACATTATGCGGATTGGATGAGCCTTTGGACTTTGCCAGGCAATCTTTAATCCCGGCACTTTCAAGCACAACCCTCATCGCGCCTCCTGCAATAACACCGGTACCAGGCGAAGCAGGTTTCAACATTATTTTTGCACCACAATATTTACCATCCATAGCATGTGGTATCGTTCCTTTCACTACAGGAATTTTGACCAGGCTTTTCTTGGCGTCATCTATACCTTTGGTGATAGCATCAGCAACTTCTCTGGCTTTTCCCAGGCCATATCCGACTACGCCATTTCCATTACCCACAACCACAACGGCAGAAAATCCAAATCTTCGTCCGCCTTTTACTACTTTGGCTACACGTCTAACAGCAACAACCTTATCTGTAAGGTCTATTTCGCTTGCTTTTACTTTTCTGATGTTAACAATTGACATAAAATAAATTTTTAAAATTTAAGCCCTTCTTCCCTGGCTCCTTTAGCCAAAGCTTTTACTCTTCCATGGTAAAGATACCCTGCTCTGTCAAAAACAGCTTTAGATATTCCTTTTTTGACAGCTTTTTGGGCTAATTGTTTACCCGTAGCTTTTGATATTTCCGTTTTCGTACCCTTTTTTGACGACAATTCTGTTGAAGAAACACTAACAAGAGTACGACCGGCAACATCATCAATTAGCTGGACATAAATATCCTTATTACTTCTAAATACAGAAAGTCTCGGAATATCAGCCGTACCTGATATTTTCTTTCTGATCCCCTTTTTTATTCGTAATCTACGTAACTGTTTTTTAACCGGCATCCGTTTAATTGATTTATAGAGCGCAAAGCACATAGCATAAAGAACTTTGTTCTTTTCTTTGCTCTATGCACTATGCTCTTTTATGTGCTATTTAAGTCTTACCAGCTTTTCTTTTCACTTCCTCACCAACATACCTTATCCCTTTACCCTTATAAGGTTCTACTTTTCTCAGTGATCTGATTTTGGCAGCGATCTGTCCGAGTAATTGCTTGTCAATGCTTTCGAGTGTAACTATTGGATTTTTTCCTTTTTTGGTAACTGCATTGACCGTAACTTCTTCAGGCACAGCAAAAATGATACTATGCGAATAACCCAGGCTCAATTCTAACACATTTCCCGTACACATTGCTTTATAACCAATTCCTACCAATTCTAATTCTTTTTTATAACCTTCAGTTACTCCAACAACCATATTATTGATAAGCGAACGATACAGGCCATGCATAGCTTTATGCCGTTTCTGTTCAGTGGGTCTTTCTACTACGACCTCACCGTTATTAACATTAACCTTCATATCTCTATCTACAACCTGGCTTAAAGTACCTTTAGGGCCTTTTACAACTACCTCATTGTTTGCAGAAACAGAAAGTTCTACATCTTCGGGCATTTTAATGAGTTGTTTTCCAATTCTTGACATCGTAATAGGTTATAAACAAGGGATTACTACTCCTGATATAAATCGGGAGTGCAAAATTAATAAAAATTATTATTATGTCAATACACATAACACAATACTTCTCCCCCAATCTTCAGTTTTCTTGCTTCTTTATCACTGATAACACCTTTGGAAGTAGAAAGAATAGCAATACCAAGGCCATTGAGCACCCGGGGTAATTTGTCAGCATTTGTATATTTTCTCAAGCCGGGCTTACTGATCCGCTTAAGGCTGGCAATTGCCGGCAATTTTGTCAATGGATCGTATTTTAAAGCTATTTTTATACTACCCTGCGGAGGGGCATTTTCAAATTTAAAGTTTTGGATATACCCTTTATCATGCAATACTTTTGTCATCTCCTTCTTCAAATTTGAAGCGGGGATTTCAACAATCCTGTGATTAACCTTGATGGCATTACGGATTCTGGTTAAATAATCTGCTATTGGATCAGTCATGGTTTATAGTATCGGAATTTCAATGTTTAAATGAAATTTGTATTCAAATCATAAATCACTAAATGAATGTTCACCAGCTTGCTTTAGTAACACCAAGGATCTTACCTTTACTTGCCAGGTCTCTGAAAGCAATACGGGAAATGCCGAATCTTCGTAAATAACCTCTTGGCCTGCCTGTAAGCTGGCACCTGTTATGTAATCTCACGGCTGAAGAATCACGGGGTAATTTATCAAGCGCTTCCCAATCGCCTTTTTTCTTTAATTCGGCTCTTCTGGCTGCGTACTTTGCAACCATTTTTTCTCTTTTAATCTGACGTGCTTTTACTGATGTTTTTGCCATAGTGGTTGATTTGGTAATTTTTAATTAATAATTATACTTAATTAATTAATATTCGCTTTTTTAGTTTCATGCTCTGATTTACTTCTCAAACGGCATCCCCATTTCTTTCAATAATTCCATACTCGCTTTATCATCATTGGTAGATGTAACAAAGGTGATATTCATACCTGTAATCCTGTTTACTTTATCAATGCTTATCTCGGGAAATATTATTTGCTCTTTCACACCCAATGTATAGTTGCCCCTCCCGTCAAATCCTTTGGCAGATATGCCCCTGAAATCTCTGACACGGGGCAGGACAACCGTGACAAGCCTGTCCATAAACTCATACATTTTATCACCGCGCAATGTTACCTTGGTACCGATTAGCATGCCATCACGCAGTTTAAAATTTGAGATCGATTTTTTAGCTGCTGTAGGAACCGCTCGTTGTCCGGTTATTTGAGATAATTCTTCAACTCCGGCATCAATAAGCTTTTTGTCAGCAACAGCAATGCCAATACCTTTATTGATACAGATCTTCTCTATCCTGGGAACCTGCATGTGGGTTTTATATTGAAACCTCTCTTTCAACGCAGGCACAATTTCTTTATAAAATTTCTCTTTTAACCTTGGGGCGGCCATTTTTAATTGAATTATGTTCTTTTATTCTTTAATAAATTCTCCGGTTTGTTTGGAATATCGTTGTAGTTTACCGTCTTTATTGATTTTACGACCTACCCTGGTTGGGTCTCCCGAGGCAGGGTCAATAAGCATTATGTTACTAATATGAATTGGCATTTCTTTTTTAACAATTTTGCCAACAGGATTATTTTCACTTTTTTTCATATGCGCTGAAACCATACTAATTCCTTCAATGATCGCCTGCCTTTGTGCTGGAAACATTTTAAGTACCCTGCCGGTCTTTCCCTTATTATTACCGGCAATGATCTTAACATTGTCATCTTTTTTAATATATAACTTAGGTTGTTTATTTTTTTTTCGTTTCATAATCTAAAAGCATAGCGCAGAACGCATTGCGTTTTTTTATAGTACTTCAGGCGCTAAAGAAATAATTTTCATAAAATTTTTTTCACGTAATTCACGTGCAACAGGGCCAAAAATACGCGTACCTCTTGGCTCATCAGCCTGACCTAATAAAACGGCTGCGTTATCATCAAACCTGATATAAGAGCCATCTTTTCTGCGAATCTCTTTTTTAGTTCTTACTACAACAGCTGTTGATATCGTGCCTTTTTTTAAATCACTGGTTGAAAGAGCAGATTTTACCGTAACAACGATCTTGTCGCCCACAGAAGCATATCTTTTGCGGGTTCCTCCCAAAACACGAATACAGAGCGCTTCTTTTGCCCCACTATTATCTGCGATTTTTAATCTTGATTCCTGCTGGATCATTATTTAGTTTCTGGTTTTGAGTTTTTAGTTATAGTTATTTGGTTTTTGGTTTTAGTTTTTAGTTTACCAGTTAACTGAATAACTAAAACTAACAACAATTCAACTATAACTTTTAACTAACAAACCAATAACTGTTTTTATTTAGCTTTTTCCATTATTTCTACCAATCTCCAACGCTTTCTTTTACTGAGAGGTCTTGTTTCCATGATCTTTACTTTGTCTCCCACAGTACACTGGTTCTTCTCATCATGAGCCAATAGCTTTGTAGATTTCTTCACAAACTTCCCATACATAGGATGTTTTACCCTCCGTTCTATATGAACAGTAATGGTTTTTTGCATTTTATTGCTTTTAACAGTGCCTACTCTTTCCTTTCTAAGATTTCTTGTTGGTTTGTCTTTTTCCATTTTAGTTGTTTTGTGTTCAATTCGGTCTTAAGTTGTGCTATCAATCTTTTAGTTACTTTTATTCTCATAGGGTTTTCTATTGGAGTAATAGCATGAGAAAATTTTAGCCTTTGCAACGTATCTTGTTCGGTGATAATCTTTTCCTTTAATTCTTCTAACGTTAGCAGCCTTATTTCAGAATTTTTCATCTGTTTATATTTAAAACGTTTTATTCAACGTAATCTCTGCGAACCACAAATTTTGTTCTAACCGGTAATTTTTGTGCAGCAAGGCGCAATGCTTCTTTACCGAGCTGAAGAGTAATCCCATCGATCTCAAATAAGATTCTTCCGGGTTTCACCACCGCCACCCATGATTCAGGTGCACCTTTACCTTTGCCCATACGCACTTCAGCAGGTTTTTTCGTTAAAGGTTTATCAGGGAATAACCTTATCCAAACCTGTCCTTCTCTTTTCATTTTCCTTGTCACTGCGATACGGGCAGCTTCAATCTGTCGTGCAGTGATCCAGGCAGGTTCCAATGTTTTTATCCCAAAAGAACCAAAAGCAATGGTATGCCCTCTTTCCGCCAAGCCTTTTATCCTCCCTTTTTGTTTTTTTCTATACTTTGTTTTTTTTGGTTGTAACATCTCTCGTTTGTTAACATGTAACTTTCACAATTCAATTATCTATGCTTTCCTCTTCTTCTTCCACCTCTTTCTCTTTTACCTCTATGGCCCTCTGCTCCTGATGCAAAGGGAGCACCTTCATTAGATGACAAGTCTCTCTTTCCAAATATCTCTTTCTTATAAATCCAAACTTTAATCCCAATTGTCCCATAAACGGTATGGGCAGGAAAAACTTCATAATCTATATCAGCCCTTAATGTATGCAGTGGTATTCTTCCTTCTTTATACTCTTCGGTGCGGGCCATCTCAGCACCGCCTAATCTGCCTGAAACTTTTATCTTGATCCCTTTAGCTCCAACTCTCATTGAAGATGCAATAGCCTGTTTCATCGCTCTTCGGTATGAAATACGAGAAGTTATTTGCTGAGCAATAGATTCGCCAACTAATCTGGCATCTAATTCAGGCCGTCTTATTTCAAAGATATTAATATGAATATCCTTTTTTGTCAGACGCTTTAACTCCTCTTTGATCTTATCTACTTCTGTACCTCCTTTACCAATTACAACACCCGGACGGGCGGTATTAATTGTTAAAATGACCTTTTTTAAAGACCTTTCAATAATAATTTTAGAAATAGCGCCCTTAGGCAATCTTGCATAAATATACTGGCGAATCTTCTCATCCTCAATCAATTTCTCGGCAAAATTTTTGCCGCCATACCAAGTAGATTCCCAGTCTTTAATAATACCCAATCTATTTCCGATCGGATTAGATTTTTGTCCCATTATTTCTTATTTTTTTCAATTTTTTCCTTATTATCTTTTTGCCCGTTATTATCCTTTTTTTTATCCAAAGCCAAACTATCAATTACCAAGGTGACATGGTTAGACCTTTTCCTTATTCTATTCGCTCGCCCGTGAGGTGCAGGTCTGAATCTTTTCAGCATCCTGCCACTATCTACACTGATTTCTTTTATATAAAGTTCCGCATCTTCTAATTTGATATCACTATTTTTTTGCTGCCAGTTTGCGATAGCCGAAAGCAAAAGTTTTTCAAGTCTTTCTGTACCCTGTTTTGGCTCAAATTTAAGAATATTCAAAGCCCTGTTGACCTGCTCTCCTCTTATAAGATCTGCAACAAACCGCATCTTACGGGGAGATGTAGGAACTTTTCTCAATCTGGCAACGGCTTCCATTTTTAATTTTATATTTTAAATTGATAATCCAATACCAACTACCACTTTTCCCCGGTTATCATCGGGATTTCTGCTCAACAATCTTCATCATCCCACCCGACAGGGTGACATCTTACTTCTTTCTTCCCTCTTTTCTTACACCCTTATCCTTTTTTGCAGAATGAGCCTTAAAATTTCTGGTAGGTGCAAATTCACCTAGCTTATGACCAACCATATTTTCGGTCACATATATCGGAATAAATTTATTACCATTATGAATGGCAAACGTATGTCCAACAAAATCAGGTGAGATCATTGATCTCCGTGACCACGTTTTGATCACAGATTTTTTACCCGACTCTTCTATTTTTTGTATTTTTTTAAGAAGTCTGTAATCAATATAAGGTCCTTTCTTTAAAGAGCGTGCCATTTTAATTTAACGTATTGGAATTACAATGTTTTAAATAAACTGATATTTAAATCTATCCTTTGTACTCTTAATGAACAGTTACTGGGCTCTGGTTACTGGGTTCTGGTTTATTTTCTTTTCTTAATTATAAGCCTGTTGGAATATTTTTTCTTATTCCTGGTTTTAAACCCTTTGGCATATAAACCCGTTCGTGAACGCGGGTGACCGCCAGAGGCTTTACCTTCACCCCCACCCATAGGATGGTCAACAGGGTTCATAGCAACTCCCCTGGTACGGGGTCTTCTGCCTAACCATCTGTTTCTCCCTGCTTTTCCCAGGGTAATATTCATGTGGTCAGCGTTTGATGCCGACCCAATAGTAGCAAAGCAAGTTATTAAAACCATCCTCATTTCTCCGGAGGGTAGCTTAATAGTTGCATATTTCCCCTCTCTCGCTAATAATTGTGCATAACTGCCAGCACTCCTGGCTAATGCAGCACCTTTACCAGGTTTTAATTCAATATTGTGAATAATTGTACCTAAAGGTATTTCAGACATAGGCAAAGCATTACCCAAATCGGGTGCAATGCCTTTGCCAGACACCACAGTTTGTCCGGTTTTTAATCCCTCCGGAGCAATTATATATCTTTTTTCACCATCAATATAGTTTAATAATGCTATTCTGGCCGATCTGTTCGGATCATATTCAATAGTATTTACAACAGCTGGAATATCAAATTTATTTCTTTTAAAATCAATGATCCGGTATCTCCTTTTATGTCCTCCGCCACGGTTTCGTACTGTCATTTTACCGGTATTGTTTCTACCACCACTACTTTTGATAGGAGCCAACAGAGACTTTTCAGGAATTACAGAGGTGATCGTATCAAATTGCGGTGCAATCCTGAATCTCTGTCCTGGTGTAACCGGTCTTAATTTCTTTGCAGCCATAACTCGTGCTTAGTTGCATAAATAAAGGTTACATGACTGTCCCTTTTTTATACCTAATAGTTTTACTTAGCATGATTGCATGGTTGCATGGATGCATGCATGCATCCATGCAATCATGCAGCCATGCAGTCAATAAAACAGTTAGGTATAAACAAACGGATACTCATTATGTTAATTTATGCAATTAAGGATTAAATTGTGCTATAAAAATCTATCATCTCACCTTTTGTAAGCATTACATAAGCTTTCTTGTAAGATGGTGTTCTTCCAACAGTATTTATCGTTTTTGTTTGTCTTGTTTTTTTCTTTCCATGGTGATTGACAGTCCTTACTTTTTCAACCGTAACTCCATACATTTTTTCAACTGCATTCTTGATCTGTATTTTATTAGCATTCTTATCTACCATAAAGCTGTACGTACCGCTTTCAGTTAATGCAGTAGCTTTTTCAGTAATCATTGGTTTTAGCAGGATATTCATAATGAAAATGTGTTCAAGTGTTCATGAGTTCACGTTGATTCCCATGAACACATGAACACCTTTTTTCGGTTTTTTACTTTAATTTTTCTTCAATTTTCTTTAAAGAGCTTTCACTGATCAATAAATTGTCTGCATTAAGCAGATCATAAGTATTAAGTTCATTCACTGTAGTTATTTTTGCCTTTTGTAAATTTCTGCCAGAGAGACAAATATTGCCATTGTTCTCTGGTAATATTAGTAAGGTTTTTTTATCTGCTAACGATAAGTTGTCAAGAATTTTCATGTACTCTCCTGTTTTTGGCTCATCCATTTTAAATTCCTCAATCACAGCTATTGATTTTTCTTTCGCTTTATGTGAAAACACAGACTTTTTTGCCAATCTTACCATTTTTTTATTGAGCTTAAAGCCGTAATCGCGTGGTTGAGGTCCAAATGCCGTGCCGCCACCCCTGAATATGGGCGATTTGATGCTTCCTGCACGGGCCGTTCCTGTCCCTTTTTGTTTCTTTATCTTTCTTGTAGAACCTTTAATCTCACTGCGCTGCTTGGTCTTACTATTTCCCTGCCTTTGATTAGCACGGTATAGCCTTACATCTAAATAAACGGCATGATCGTTTGGCTCAATGTCAAAAACGGACTTGGACAGCGTGACATTTCTGCCTGCTTCTTTTCCTGATATTTTTAAAACCGGCAACTGCATCTTTTTTATATGATTAACCTGTGTTTTGTTTTTTATGGGCATCTCTAAAAACTACACCATACATTCCCCTCTATCAAGAGGGGCAAGGGGTGTGTTTTAAAAAATATGTAGTTTTTAGAGACGCCCTTATGTTTTCTCCTCTTTTTGATTTGCATCTTCGTTTTCAGCTTCAACCTCTTTTGATTTCCCCTCTTCTATATTATCATCCATTACTTTTGATCCTTTAACTTCTTCTTTAGCTTCATCTTTTACTTCCTCTTGAACTTCACCTTTTTCTTCTTCTTTAACTTCTCCTCCCATTTGCTTTGGTTCAGTTTTACCTTCCTCTTTAACTTCAGACTTTCCACTGGCAACTTCTATTTCGCTTGTTTTTTTCTCTTCTTTTATTTCAATATCTTCCCTTTGTAGAGACGTTGCATGCAACGTCTCTACAAAGGAAACTCTTGATTCCTGATCTTTCTCCAGCAATACTATTGAATTTATTGCTCCCGGAATTGCACCACTTATCAATATTACATTTTTATCAGGGATTATTTTTAAAACTTTTAGATTTTGAACTTTAACCCTTTCATTACCCATTCTGCCCCCCATACGTGTCCCCTTAAATACCCTTGAAGGGTCTGATCCGGCACCAATAGACCCGGCATGCCTTTGACGGTTGTGCTGTCCATGCGTCTTGCCACCAGATCCGTGAAAACCATGTCGTTTTACAACGCCCTGAAAACCCTTTCCCTTTGAAATACCAACCACATCAATAACTTCACCTTCTGAAAAGATCTTGTCAACGGAAAGCACCTCTCCTAACTTTACTTTCTTTTCAAAACTTTTAAACTCAACCAGTTTCCTTTTGGGCGTAGTTCCAGCTTTTTTGAAATGCCGCAATAAAGGCCTTGTAGTGTTTTTTTCTTTTTTATCTGCATAGGCAATCTGAACCGCCTGATAACCGTCTGTTTTGTCAGTCTTAACCTGCGTAACAACGCATGGCCCTGCTTCAACCAACGTACAGGGTAAATTTTTCCCCTCTTCATCAAATATGCTGGTCATTCCTATCTTTTTACCTATTAAGCCTGACATGTTTTTTAATTAATAATTAAAAAGGTATTTATTTGTACTTCTTTATGAGTACTAAAAAAGGCTGCAAAGTTAATAAAAATTATATTTAATACAAACAATCATCCCAAACATAATTTTTTATATAGACAAAAAATGACAAAGAACCAATGCTAAATCGTTGGTTCTTTGTCATTACCAATATTTTTTTCAAATTGTTAAACCTTCCTGGCTTTTTTTAAACCTTGATCTCCACATCCACCCCGCTTGGCAGCTCTAATTTCATTAAAGCATCTACGGTTTTGGGGCTGGTAGAGTATATATCCACGATCCTCTTATAGGTACAAAGCTGAAATTGCTCACGGGATTTTTTATTAACATGCGGCGATCTTAATACGGTAAATTTTTCCTTTTTAGTAGGTAAAGGAATCGGCCCGCTTACTACAGCGCCCGTGAGTTTTACAGCTTTGATTATTTTCTCAGAAGATTTATCAACCAGGTTATGGTCGTAAGATACTAATTTGATCCTTATTTTTTGGTCCATAATTTATTAGTAATTAGTCATTGTCATTGTCATTGCCCCCCCTATTCATCGGATGACTCCAACGCACGATCTATCCAGTCATCAGATGATAGCCAACGCTTGTCATAGTCATTGTCATTGTCATTGTCTATTGCCTACTGGGTTACTGTTTCCCCTTTAACATTCATAATAATCTCCTCAGCTGTATTTTTAGGAACCTCGCTATAATGTGAAAAGGTCAATGAAGCGGTAGCCCGGCCAGATGTTAAGGTTCGCAGATCTGTAACATAGCCAAACAGTTCAGCCAATGGCACGTCTGACTTTACTATTTGTGCGTTGCCTTTTGCGTCCATACCTTTCATGATACCTCTTCGCTTGTTCAGATCACCGGTAACTCCGCCTGTAAACTCTTCAGGGGTTGTCACTTCAACGCTCATAATGGGTTCCAGCAGCTTGGGGCCTGCATTCTTAGCTGATGCTCTGAAAGCGATCTGGGCGCATAATTCAAATGACAATGAATCTGAATCTACATCATGGAAAGAACCGTGAAACAATCTTACTTTCATTGAATCAATTGGGTAACCAGCCAACACGCCATTTTGCATTGATGTCTTAAATCCTTTTTGAACAGCGGGAATAAACTCTTTTGGAATAGCACCGCCTTTAACCTTGTCTTCAAATTCAAGTCCTTGTTCACCATCTTCCCTCGGGCCTATCTCAAATACAATTTCAGCATATTTTCCACGGCCACCGGTTTGTTTTTTGTAAAGCTCCCTGTGTTCACAATTTTGGGTAAGGGTTTCTCTATAAGCGACCTGGGGCGGCCCTTGATTGATCTCAACTTTAAATTCACGTTTTAACCTTTCAATAATGATCTCCAGGTGGAGCTCCCCCATCCCTTTTAAGATAGTTTGGCCGGTTTCATGATCTACCTGAACTTTCAAGGTAGGGTCTTCTTCAACAAGCTTGGTTATTGAATTACTCAATTTATCCAGATCCTCCTGCTTTTTGGGTTCAATAGCATAAGCTATTACCGGATCCGGGAAGCTCATTGTTTCAAGTATTATCTTATGTTTTTGATCAACTACAAGGGTATCTCCGGTCTTAATGTCTTTAAATCCAATGGCAGCGGCAATATCTCCTGCCCGCACTTTGTCAATGGGATTCTGCTTGTTGGAGTGCATCTGAAGGAGCCTGGAAATACGCTCTTTTTTGCCTGTGCGCATATTAAGTACATAAGATCCGGCATCTAAAGTACCTGAATATGTCCTGATAAAACAAAGCCGCCCAACAAAGGGATCGGTCGCTATTTTAAAAGCCAGGCTTGCAAATGGAGCATTGTGATCAACCGCTCTTTCCTCTTCATTATCCGTGTCCGGGTTAATACCTTTTACAGGAGGCATGTCCAATGGAGAAGGTAAAAATGCAACCACGGCATCCAGTAATGCTTGTACGCCTTTATTTTTAAACGCAGATCCGCACATAACCGGGAAAATAGACATATCAATAACGGCTTTGCGAACGGCAGCCATAATCTCCTTTTCGGTTATAGCATCCGGGTTGTCAAAGAATTTTTCCAAAATAGTGTCATCATACTCTGCTACACTTTCAATTAATTTTGCTCTCCATTCTTCCGCCATGTCTGCAAGATCAGCGGGCATCTCTATTTCTTTATAAGTCATGCCCATATCTTCTTCGTTCCAGACAATTGCCTTACCTGTAATAAGGTCAACAACTCCTTTAAAATTTTCTTCTGATCCAATAGGTATTTGAAGGGGTACGGGATTAGCTCCGAGTTTTTCTTTGATCTCTTTTACTACATTAAAAAAATCGGCACCAGGCCTGTCCATTTTATTTACAAAGCAGATCCTTGGCACACGATACTTGTCTGATTGTCTCCAGACAGTTTCAGATTGAGGTTCTACCGCGCCAACGGCACAGAAAAGCGCAACGGCTCCATCCAACACCCTTAATGACCGCTCAACTTCAACGGTAAAATCAACGTGTCCCGGGGTATCAATAATGTTGATCTTGTATGATTCGCTCTTATCGGTTTTTTTGCCCTGCAAGGTAGGATAATTCCAGTTCGTAGTAGTAGCTGCAGATGTAATGGTAATGCCGCGTTCCTGTTCCTGGTCCATCCAGTCCATCACAGCTGTTCCGTCATGCACTTCACCGATCTTATGGGTAAGGCCTGTGTAATAAAGTACACGCTCGGTGGTAGTAGTTTTCCCGGCATCAATATGAGCCATGATGCCAATGTTTCTTAAAAGTTTTAAATCCTGTTCTGCCATGAATCTTGTTATTCTGTTTAGAATCTAAAATGCGAAAAAGCTTTATTTGCTTCTGCCATTCTGTGAGAGTCATCTTTTTTCTTTACTGCAGCGCCCGTACCTTTAGAAGCATCAATAATTTCACCAGCCAGCTTTTCTATCATAGTTTTTTCGCCTCGCTGTCTGGCATACTGGATTAACCATTTTTTAGCCAATGATACTTTTCTTTCCGGCCTTACTTCTATAGGAACCTGAAATGTCGCACCCCCTATTCTTTTGCTCCTTACTTCTACCGAAGGTCCAACATTACTCAACGCTTTTTTCCACGTTTTCAATCCATCATTCTTTGTCTTTTCTTCTACAATATCAATAGCGCTATAAAATATTGAAAAAGCAATGCTTTTTTTACCCGCTCGCATTATATCATTCACAAACCCCGTCACTAAAGGATCGTTGAATTTTGGGTCTGGAGATAAAATTCGTTTTTTTGCTTTGGATTTTCTCATATATAGTTTAAATTAAGGGCTCTTCTGAACACATTTTCATACTACTTCTTTTTGGAACCTTTGGTGCCATACTTACTCCTGCCCTGTTGCCTGTCTTTAACTCCGGCCGTATCCATTGAGCCCCTGATAATATGATACCTCACTCCGGGCAGATCCTTCACCTTGCCTCCCCTTATCAACACGATAGAGTGTTCCTGCAAGTTATGTCCTTCGCCAGGGATATAAGCATTGACCTCTTTACCATTTGATAATCTTACCCTAGCTACTTTACGCATAGCAGAATTTGGTTTTTTGGGCGTAGCAGTATAAACCTTTGTACAGACACCTCGTTTTTGCGGACAACCATCCAATGCAGGAGATTTTGATTTCTTTGTCTGTTTTTTTCTACCTTTCCTTATTAATTGCTGAATTGTAAACATCTGTGATTGATCTTTTTTACCATAAAGACATTAAAGTCCCATCCCAAGTATTTGGGATGGCATTTTTTCTGAGCCGCAAAGGTAGAATAAATTAATTCTATTACCAAAAAACAGTTGAGATACTCAGGCTTCCCCTACAGTTCCCCCAAAATTAATGGGAAATTTGGGCGCTTCATCGGTTTGTTTGATGGGGCCAAAGATGTCTTCGAATTTTTTGATGTTTTCCCCCAAGGCTGCAAGCAATCTTTTGGCGTGTTCAGGTGTAATAACGATACGGGCCTTCACTTTAGCTTTGGGCACTCCAGGCATTAAACGGATAAAGTCTATTACAAATTCACTGTTTGAATGTGCAATCATAGCAAGATTGGCATAATCACCTTCGGCAACCTCTTCAGATAACTCTATATTGATCTGATTCTGCTTGTTTGGCTGCTGACCTTGCCCCCGGGTAACAGGGGGAGCAGGTTTGTTTTTCTTTTCTTCAGGCATAATTTTCTATTTATTTATTATTGTTACTACACTCACTCAGCACCAAGCACCCAGTACCCAGTACCTTATTCTACTGCTACCTCTTCTTTCTTTTCTTTCTTTTCCTTTTTTTCCTCTTTCTTCTCTATCCCTTCTATCTCTTCTTTCTTTTCTTTTTCTTCTTTTTTCTCCTGGAACGCCTTTTTTGAGGCTTTCAGTTTCTCATATTCTTCTTTAGAACCAACAATATGATCTCTAAAAGACCTAAAGCCAGTACCGGCAGGTATCAGATGTCCGACAATAACATTTTCTTTCAGGCCCAGCAAATGGTCTATTTTTCCTCTGATAGAGGCATCGCTTAACACTTTGGTCGTTTCCTGGAATGAAGCCGCAGAAATAAAACTTTGCGTACCAAGAGAAGCCTGGGTGATGCCCTGTAATTTCGGTTTCGAAACTGCAGGTTGGGCATCTCTTATATTTACAAGCTTTAAATCTTTTCTTCTTAATGATGAATTTTCATCTCTTAAATTTTTTGCATTTACGATCTGTCCTGGTTTTAAAGTTTTGGAATCTCCGGCATCTTCCACAACCTTCTGATCTAATACCCCATCATTTTCTTTGCGAAATTTAAATTTGTCAACAAGCTGCCCTTTCAGGAATGTATTGTCTCCCGTATCAACTATTTCTACTTTTTGCATCATCTGGCTAACGATCACTTCAATATGCTTATCATTGATCTTAACCCCCTGTAAGCGGTATACTTCCTGAATTTCATTTACTAAATATTCCTGTACTGCGGTAGGCCCTTTTATAGCCAGGATATCTGAGGGTGTAATAGCTCCGTCAGAAAGCGGTTGACCAGCTTTAACAAAATCATTATCCTGCACCAAAATATGTTTTGACAATTGGACTAAATATTTTTTCTTAAGGCCCTCCTTTGATTCTATTAATACTTCACGATTGCCCCTTTTTATCGAACCAAAAGTTACAACACCATCAATCTCACTAACTACGGCAGGATTTGAGGGATTACGCGCTTCAAATAATTCGGTTACTCTTGGCAAGCCGCCAGTGATATCCATAGTCTTTCCAATAGCTCTTGGGATTTTAACAAGGATTTGCCCGGCTTTTATAGACTGGCCATTTTGAACTGCGAGATGAGCGCCAACAGGAATATTGTATGATCTTTGTGCTCCCTTATTTGAAACTACTGCAATAGCAGGGTTTTTAGTTTTATCTTTAGTTTCAATAATCACTTTTTCTCTATGTCCTGTCTGTTCGTCAGTTTCTTCACGATAGGTAATTCCTTCAACTACTGCTTCAAATTCAATTTTCCCATCAATTTCAGAAAGGATCACAGCATTATAAGGGTCCCAAAAACAAAGCTCATCGTCTTTATTGGCTTTATTTTTTTGTTTACACTTCAAAAAAGCCCCATAAGGAACATTGTAGCTTATTAATATTTTATTGCTGTCTTTATCAATAATTTGAATTTCACCGCTTCTTCCCATCACTACATCAACTTTTTCACCATCCTGATTAACGGTAGCAATTGATTTAATATCTTCAAAATTGATATTACCACCAAATTTTGCTCTAATGCTTGCTTTAACGGCAATATTTGAAGCGGTACCACCCACATGGAAAGTACGCAATGTTAACTGTGTGCCTGGTTCACCAATAGATTGAGCAGCAATAACACCAACCGCCTCTCCTATTCCAGTCATCCTCCCTCTGGCAAGATTGCGGCCATAACATTTAGCACACATGCCTCTTTCTGTCTCGCAGTTCAAAGCAGATCGTATTTCAACAGACTCAATACTGGTTTTAACAATGGCTGCTGCAATTTCCTCAGTAATTTCCTGACCAGCCTCTACGATCAGTTCATTTGTATTTGGGTCATAGACATCATGGACGGTAACCCGTCCTAATATACGTTCAGACAAAGGCTCTACAATTTCCTCACTATCTTTCAAAGCTGTTACCACCAATCCTCTCAGCGTACCACAATCTTCTTCATTTATTACTACATCCTGGGCAACATCCACCAGTCTTCTAGTTAAATAACCAGCATCAGCAGTTTTCAGCGCTGTATCAGCAAGTCCTTTACGGGCGCCATGCGTAGAAATAAAGTACTCAAGTACATCAAGGCCTTCCATAAAATTTGAAATAATCGGATTTTCAATAATTCCGCCAATAGCACCGTGTATATTCTTTTGGGGTTTGGCCATTAAACCACGCATTCCACATAACTGACGCGTCTGTTCTCTGGAACCCCTGGCGCCGGAATCCATCATCATAAACAAGGAATTAAAGCCTTGCTTATCGTTTTCCAGGCGATTCATTAAAGTACTGGTGATCTGGGTATTGACACGAGTCCAGATATCAATAACCTGGTTATATCTCTCATTATCAGTAATTAATCCCATCATATAATTTTTCCAAACAACATCAACTTCTTTTTTCGCCTGGTTGACCAAATTCAGCTTTTCATCAGGAACAATAATATCAAATAAGCCAATGGATAACCCTCCTTTATAAGCAGACTGGAAGCCCAGATTCTTAATATCATCTAAAAATTTAGCCGTTTTAGAGTTGCCGCACAATTTAAAGACTTCTGAAATAATTTGTTGAAGCTTTTTCTTGGTAAGCAGCTCATTAACAAACCCAAATTCTTCAGGAACATGTTGATTAAATAGAATTCTTCCGGCAACGGTTTCATTTATTTTAGTAACAAGCCCGTTATTCCCGTCTGACTTCTCTAAAGTTTCTTCAGAGATGGAGCGAACTTTTACCCTGACCTTAATATGTGCCTGCTGGGAGATTTTGCCCTCATTAAGCGCAATGATCACTTCCTGGGGATCATAAAAACTCATTCCCTCACCCAAAACCTTGTCTTTATCCGTACTTTTTCTGCCTTTTGTAAGGTAATAAAGTCCCAGCACCATATCCTGTGAAGGAACTGTAATAGGTGCGCCATTGGCAGGGTTTAAAATATTGTGCGAAGCAAGCATCAAAAGCTGCGCTTCCACGATTGCCTGGTGACCCAGGGGAACATGCACAGCCATCTGGTCGCCATCAAAATCCGCATTAAAAGCTGTACAAACAAGCGGATGAAGCTGTATAGCTTTTCCTTCAATTAGCTTGGGTTGAAAAGCCTGGATACCCAACCTGTGCAGTGTAGGTGCCCTGTTAAGCATTACTGGATGGCCTTTTAAAACATTTTCAAGAATGTCCCAGATCACAGCCTCTTTTCTATCTACAATTTTACGTGCAGACTTTACTGTTTTTACAATACCTCTTTCTATAAGTTTGCGAATAATAAATGGCTTAAAAAGTTCGGCTGTCATATCTTTTGGAAGTCCGCATTCGTGCAGCTTTAATTCAGGGCCCACCACAACTACTGAACGGCCGGAATAATCAACCCTTTTACCTAACAGATTTTGACGAAAACGGCCATATTTTCCCTTAAGCATATCTGTTAAAGACTTCAGGGCACGGTTGCCACTAGCTTTAACAGCATTAATTTTTCTTGAATTATCAAATAAAGAATCCACTGCTTCCTGGAGCATTCTCTTTTCATTTCTGAGGATCACCTCCGGAGCTTTGATCTCAATTAATCTTTTTAAACGGTTATTCCGGATAATCACTCTTCTATACAGATCATTTAGGTCTGAAGTTGCAAAACGTCCTCCATCCAATGGTACTAATGGCCTCAATTCAGGGGGTATTACAGGCACCATCCTGATGATCATCCATTCAGGCCTGTTCTCAATCCTGTTTTTTGAATCTCTGAATGCCTCAATAACTTTTAATCTTTTTGTTGCCTCTGCTTTTCTTTGCATAGAAGTTTCATTAGCAGCCGCATGCCTTAAGCTATAAGATAGTTCATCCAGGTCAAGGTTTGTCAACAGCATTTCGAGCGCTTCAGCTCCCATTTTAGCGATAAATTTCTGGGGGTCTTCATCGTCCAACATATGATTTTCTTTAGGAAGCTTCTCCATTATTTCGAGGTATTCTTCTTCGGTGAGAAAATCCATGACGTTAATATCCTCTTCTGCCGTTATTCCGGGTTGAACAACTACATAACGTTCATAATATATGATCTGATCGAGCTTCTTGGTCGGGAGGCCCAGCAGGTACCCAATCTTGTTTGGTAAAGATTTGAAGTACCAGATATGAACAACGGGGACAACTAAAGCGATATGGCCCATGCGGTCTCTTCTTACTTTTTTCTCAGTGACCTCCACACCACATCTATCGCATATGATCCCCTTATACCGTATCCTTTTATACTTACCGCAATGGCATTCCCAATCTTTTACAGGACCAAAGGTACGTTCACAAAACAAGCCGCCCATTTCGGGTTTATAGGTGCGGTAGTTAATGGTTTCCGGTTGGATGACTTCCCCATAAGAATTATCCAGGATAGACTCCGGAGAAGCTAAACTAACCGTAACTGAAGAAAAATCCCGGTTTAGTTTGTTGGGTCTTTTTAATATCATGGTTGTAGGTGGTTAGTGTATATTAATATTTATAGAGCCATTCATAGCCCTAATTCAACGTAATCTCCAGCGCCAGCCCCCTGAGTTCATGCACCAGCACGTTAAAAGATTCGGGGATGTTTGGTTTTTCCATATTCTCGCCTTTAACGATGTTTTCATAGGCTTTTGCTCTTCCTATCACATCATCAGATTTGATCGTTAAAATTTCCTGGAGCACGCTGGCTGCTCCAAATGCTTCTAAAGCCCATACTTCCATCTCACCAAACCTCTGGCCTCCAAACTGGGCTTTACCACCCAGGGGCTGCTGTGTTATCAATGAGTAGGGTCCGATTGACCGGGCATGCATCTTATCAACCACAAGGTGATGAAGTTTCATAATATAAATTACCCCTACAGTTACCTTTTGATCAAAAGGTTTACCTGTTAAGCCATCATACAGAAAAGTACTGCCAAATTCAGGCAAGCCGGCTTCCTTGAGTTCAGCAGCAACCTGCCGTTCGGTAGCGCCATCAAATATGGGGGTAATATATCTTTTATTTAACTTTAAGCCTGCCCATCCTAACACGGTTTCATAGATCTGGCCCAGATTCATCCTTGATGGTACGCCAAGAGGGTTTAATACAATATCAATGGGTGTGCCATCTTCAAGAAACGGCATGTCCTCTGCCCTGACTATTTTAGCTACAACACCTTTATTGCCGTGACGGCCAGCCATTTTATCTCCCACCTTAAGCTTGTGCTTTTTAGTAATATATACTTTTGCAAGCTGCACAATACCCGATGGAAGTTCATCGCCTATTTCCATGGCAAATTTATCACGCTTATATTTACCGGATATTTCATTTCTTTTCCTGTTATAATTTTTGATCAACATGATCAGCAGCTTATTGGTTTTCTTATCATTTGTCCAGTTATCAATAACCAGGTCGGTAAGTAAATTTGCTTCTTCAGGTACTTCGTAGAGACTCTCATCCTTATAAAGGTTTTTGTCAGGGAGCAGGACATTTGTTATATTTTTCTTTGTAAACTTTGTTCCTTTTTCCAGGATCTTGCCACCAAACTTATGTTTAATGCCCTGACACACTTTGCCTTCAAGCATTACGTTCATCCGGTCAATCATATGTTCTTTAATATTGAGCAAGTCCTGATTATACTTTGATTGCAGGACATTGACCTCTGCCTTTAACTTTACTCTTTCCTCTTTTTCTTTACGTGAGCGAGAGAATAATTCAGTATCAATCACTACACCATAAAGTGAAGAAGGCGCCTTTAAAGACGAATCCTTAACATCACCGGCTTTATCACCAAAAATAGCCCTCAGCAGTTTTTCTTCAGGTGTAGAATCACTTTCACCTTTAGGTGTAATTTTACCAATCAATATATCTCCTTCCGAAGCTTCAGCGCCGACCCGTATCATGCCATTTTCATCCAGGTTCTTAATGGCTTCTTCACTCACATTAGGGATCTCTGAGGTCAGCTCTTCTTCACCTCGTTTTGTATCTCTAACATCTAGCTCAAACTTCTCTATATGAATTGAGGTAAAAAGGTCATCACGTACTACTCTTTCAGAAATAACGATTGCATCTTCAAAATTATAACCCTGCCACGGCATAAAAGCTACCATCAGGTTTCTACCCAAAGCCAGTTCACCATTTTCAGTAGCAAAACCTTCACACAGAACCTGTCCTTTCGTTACCTTATCGCCTTTTTTAACAATAGGTTTTAGATTGATACAGGTGTTTTGATTGGTTCTTCGGAACTTTAAAATATCATAAGTTTTGGAATCAGAATCAAACATTACCTGTCGTTCATCTTCTGAAAGATCATACTTAACAATGATCTTATCAGCATCAACATATTCTACAACACCATTATTTTCAGCCACAAGAAGGGTGCGTGAATCCGTAGCAACTTTCTTTTCGAGGCCCGTAGAAACGATGGGGATCTCCGGCATCATCAAGGGTACTGCCTGACGCTGCATATTAGAGCCCATCAAAGCCCGGTTTGCATCATCATGTTCTAAAAATGGGATCAGAGATGCTGCAACCGATACGATCTGGTTTGGAGCTACGTCCATGAATTTTACTTTGTTCTGTTCAATAAGCGGGAAATCTCCTCCATATCTTGCCTTTACCTTAGGATTAATAAATTTGCCTTTATCATCAATTTTGGCATTAGCCTGAGCTATATAATGTGTATCTTCTTCTTCAGCAGTCAAAAATATCACTGATCCGGACATGTTTACCACACCTTTTTCTGCTTTACGGTAAGGAGTTTCAATAAAACCCATATTATTGATTTTAGCATGTACACACAGCGATGATATCAGACCAATATTGGGTCCCTCGGGTGTTTCTATTGTACATAGTCTCCCATAGTGAGTATAATGAACGTCTCTTACTTCAAATCCTGCTCTTTCGCGTGAAAGACCTCCGGGGCCTAACGCTGACATTCTTCTTTTGTGGGTTATTTCTGCCAGTGGGTTGGTTTGGTCCATAAATTGGGAGAGCTGGTTTGTTCCAAAAAATGAATTAACAACAGCAGAAAGCGTTCTGGCATTAATTAAGTCAATAGGCTGATAGTCCTCGTTATCCCTCACATTCATCCTTTCTTTAATAGTACGTGTCATACGGGATAAACCTAAACCAAACTGGCTGTAGAGCTGCTCGCCAACTGTACGAACCCTTCGGTTGCTTAAATGGTCAATATCATCTACAACCGCCTTTGCGTTTATCAGGCCTATTAAATATTTTACTATATTAATAATATCTTCATTCGTTAAAACACCAATATTGGGCTGAATATCTAAACCCAGCTTTTTATTTATTCTATACCTGCCAACTTCTCCCAGATCATATCTTTTATCTGAAAAAAATAAATTGTGTATAATATCCCTTGCTGTTTGTTCATCCGGGGCTTCTGTATTTCTGAGCTGTCTGTAGATTTGCTCTACAGCCTCTTTTTCTGAATTGGAACTATCTTTTTGAAGGGTATTATAAATAATGGTATAATCTGCAATTTCAATATCTTCTCTATATATAATAACTGACTTTGAATCTGACTGAATAATGATTTCAATATCCTCTTCGGTGATGCTCTTATCACGCTCCAATAAAACCTCGTGCCGCTCTATTGAAACAACTTCACCGGTATCTTCATCAACGAAATCCTCTGTCCATGTTCGCAGAACCCTTGCTGCTAATTTTCTTCCAATAACTTTTTTAAGTGATTGTTTTGTAGCTTCAACTTCGTCTGAGAGTTCAAAAAGGTCTAATATGTCTTTATCTGAACTATAGCCAATAGCTCTCAGCAGTGTCGTGACCGGGAATTTCTTTTTGCGGTCTATATACGCAAACATTACGTTATTGACGTCCGTAGCAAATTCTATCCATGATCCTCTGAAGGGAATTACTCTTGCAGAATAAAGTTTGGTGCCGTTAGTATGCGTACTTTGTGCAAAAAACACGCCAGGTGAACGGTGTAGCTGTGATACAATAACCCTTTCAGCGCCATTGATAATAAATGAGCCTTTTGGGGTCATATATGGAATGTAACCAAGAAAAACTTCTTGCTCGATAGTTTCAAAATCATCATTGTCATCATCATTACAAGTTAATCTTAATTTTGCTTTTAACGGAGCAGCATAGGTTAAGCCCCTGTCAATACACTCCTCTACTGAATATTTGGGAGGCTCAACTGAGTAATCTAAAAAATCCAAAACAAAATTATCTCTTGAATCAGATATTGGAAAGTTCTCCTGGAATACTTTATAGAGCCCTTCCTGGATACGCTTTTCAGCCGGTGTTTCAATCTGGAAAAAATCACCAAATGACTTAAACTGTACATCCAGAAAATCGGGATAGTCAATCACTTGTTTTATGGTCGAAAAATTGACTATATTTCTGTTTTCTTTTGAATTTTGAATTTTTGTCATTAGATATTGTACTAAATTAGTTGATCAGGTTTTGGTACTGTTATGGATTAATTTCAAGCGGCAGGCTTTACCTGAATGAGAGGAGGTATAACCAATACAAATTCCCGCTGAAAAAAATAAGGAACCCATTAAAGGTAGGGTATAATTGTTTATGAGACGGGGAAGGGTTCCTTGATAATATTTCCAAAGTCAATAAGCTTATAATGCAGTTAAAAAATTGGGAACAAAAAAATCGTGCAAAGGTAATATGTTTTTTACTAAATTACAAATTTTTTATTACCTTATAAATTTGATCCCGCCTTTGGCGGGACAAATCATCAAATTATTTAAGCTCTACCTCGGCCCCGGCTTCTTCTAATTTTTTCTTCATGTCTTCAGCTTCACTTTTACCAACTGCTTCCTTAACCGCCTTGGGTGATGCATCAACCAATTCTTTAGATTCTTTCAATCCTAAGCCGGTGATTTCCTTAACCAATTTAACGATTGCCAATTTAGCTCCTCCGGGCGCTTTCAAGATCACATCAAAGGATGATTTTTCTTCTGCTTCTTCTTTTGCTTCTCCTGCTCCATTGCCTCCCGTGGCTGCAGGAGCTGCTGCGGCTGCCGGTTCAATACCATGCTCCTCTTTGAGGATAGTAGCCAGCTCATTTACTTCCTTTACGGATAAATTTACCAACTCTTCTGCGAATTTTTTTAAATCTGCCATAATTATTAATTTATTTTTATTTAATTCCTCCCTGCTTTTGTAACTAATCTGGCAATCATTTCTACGCTTTTCTGTAGTTTTAGATTTCCTTCAATCATACTTTCATGCATATTTTCAATGCCTTTCTGTAGTTTTAGATTTCCTTCAATCATACTTTTATGCATATTTTCAATGCCTTTCTGTAGTTTTAGATTTCCTTCAATCATACTTTCATGCATATTTTCAATGCCTTTTAGCAGCGTTGCAAAGCCCTTTTGCTGACCTTCTTCTATTTTTTCAAGCAGCGCTTCCTGCCGTACAAGCACCTTGCTGTTTTGCTTTCGTACATCCCATATAAACCATGAAATGGTAACTATTCCCGCAACAACAGTCATAAAACCTGCGACCATAGTGACGTAAGTAATTGTGTTTTCCATATTTTAAAGTTTTTTATGGTTTACCCTGTAAAATTTAGCAGGGTAGGGTGCAAATATAGTGATTATTTTATTGTGCAAGTTAAAAGCTCTTTTATTTTTTATTTATTTTGCTGGGGTTACAGTCAATTTGTTCGCTTCAAAAATTCTATTCATTATCCGTTTGTTTGACGCTACTTTTACCGGTAATAATACTTGGGCTGCCACCGCCTGTGGCGCTTGCTGAGAAGGTCTTCTGAAAAGTAGTTTGCCCGTGCGCTCCAATAAATGCCAAGCCAATCAGAGCTGCACTCACGAGTACCCGTGACGTTAATGTTTTTATTGTTTTCATTTTTATAGTAATCAGAAAACTTTGCAAAGCTACATAAAAGTTCGTTAAAATCTAAAATTACTTTACACTATATTCTTACCCCAATCACCAGGATGTCATCAATCTGCCTGCTTTCACCTTTCCATTCCTCAATGGTATTTTCTAATTTTTGCCGCTGCTTGTCCATTGGTAAGTCGTGAATATCCAAAAGGAGACGTTTGAATCTTTCGGTCATAAACTTTGTATTATCAGGTCCACCAAATTGGTCTGAATATCCATCGGAGAAAAGATAAATGGTGTCGCTTTTTTTTACGCTATATTCATGTTGAGTAAATTTTTTGATTGTTTTTTTTCTACTTCCTCCAATTCCCAGAACATTGCCTTTTATTTCATTTAAGGTTCCATTTGAAGCGACATATAATGGCCGTTTGGCGCCAGCAAAAGTGAGGCTGCGTTTTTCAGGATCAATTGAAATAAGCGATAAATCCATGCCATCATTTGCAACGTAATCTCCTCTACCTGCCTGCGAAGCTCCCCTAAGTCCCCCTGAATCGGTGAATGGGTGAATGGGTGAATCGCTTCGTTTTCCAGCTCTCCGTTTCTCCGATTCCCCGTTTCTCCGATTCAAGTTGGCTTGGAGTTTGATGCAAGGCTTGCTTAATCCCTTTATTTAATTGATCAAGAATATCGGAAGGTTTTGTTACACCTTTTTCATTGATAATCTCATTTAAAAGGGTATTACCGATCATAGACATGAAGGCACCCGGCACCCCATGACCGGTGCAATCTACTGCCGCTAAAAGGATCTTATTATTCTTTTTGCTGAACCAATAAAAATCACCGCTAACAATATCTCTGGGTTTGAATAATATGAATGAATCAGGCAGCAATTTACTAATAAATTCATCTGACGGCAAGATAGATTGCTGAATCCGGCTGGCATAATTGATACTATCGGTTATTTGTTTATTTCTCTTTTCCAATTTTTGGTTGGAATCTTCCAATTGTTCTTTTTGTACATTAATTTCTTCGTTCTGCTGTGATATAAACTGATTTTGTTCTTCCAAAAGTGCGTTGGCTTTTTGCTTGATGCGGTAGCGGTTGTATAAAAGTGAGGCCAGGGCCAAAGCCAAGGCTAAGCCAGCAATAAATGAGTTTCTCAGCAGCTTTTGCTTGCTCACCGCTAAGTCTTTTATCTCATTTTCTTTTTTAAGAAGTTCTATCTCTTTTACTTTTTTTTCAGTCTCGTATTTGGTTTGCATTTCGGCTATTTGCTTGCTGCTTTGTTCGTTGAATAGGGTGTCTTTGAGAGAAGCATAAAAGCGAAGGCATTCAGCGGCCTTTTTATAATTATTAGATTTTGAATAGGCGTCCGCTAAATTTTTGTAACCGTCTGCTATTATCTTTATAGCGCCTATTTCTTTAGCAATTGCCAGCCCCTTTGTTTGGTATTCGATAGCTTGCCGATAGTCATTTTGTTTTGAAAAGATGATGCTGATATTGTTGAGCGTTTCAGCTGTTCCAAGTTTATCTTTCAGTTCTTTGTGAATTTCCAGCGATTTGAAATAATACGTCAATGCTTTTGAATTGTTCTCCTGGGCGTGATACAGGCTGCCAATGTTATTATATAAACTAGCTATTCCCTTTTTATCGCCAATTTCTTCTCTTATCTCCAATGATTTTTTGTAATAGTTGAGTGCAGTTGAATAATCTTTTTGTTCATTGTAGATTATGGCAATTGCTTCAAAAGAAATTCCCATTCCACGCTTGTCATCTATCAATTTCCTTGTTTCAAGCGCTTGTTCATAAAATTCCAACGCTTTTGTATAATTTTTTTGATAGTAAAAAATATTACCGAGGTTGCTTAGAACATTTCCCTTGGGATGCAGGTTATTGGTTTTATCAACTATTTTCAAGGCAACAAAATAATGTTCCAATGCTTGTGAATACTGGCCTTTATGAACATAAATGTTACCTATGTTTTGATAAACGCTTGCAATTCCTCCCTCATTATTCAGCTCCTTTGTTATCTCAAGTGATCTTTGGTAACTTTTTAACGCTTCATCATAAATGCCATGGTCAGTTAAAATTGCCCCCATAAAATTGTAGGAATTGGCCATTCCTTCTTTATCGTTAATCTCTTCCCTTAGTTCAAGCGATTTGTTCAGATAATCCAGCGCCTTTTCGTAATTTCCTTGATAGTAATGAATCAGGCCTATATTGTGATACGAATCAGATATTCCCTTTTTATCTCTTTCTTGCTCTCGTATTTCAAGGGCATCGTGATATTTTTCAAGCGCAGCCGGATAATCGCCCTGATAAAGGGATATGTTTCCCTGATTGTTAATGGCTTGCGCTCTGCCTTTTTCAAATCCTGCTTTTTTGGCTAATTGTTCAGCTTCAATCGCATATTTCAATGCCTCATCGTAGTTGTAGGCGCTAAAGGACTGGAAAAGCTGGTTCAAGATATTGACCTTTGTTGTATCTTCTTCTGCAGTTTTCAGTAGGTTTTCTAAAGAATCAATCTCTGCTTGTTGAGCAGAAGCGCTGACAAACAGCAGTGTGCCTGTAGCAAAAAGAAGGATGGCGGTAAGTTTTTTCATACACGAAAGATTAAAAATTAGAAAAAGCATGCGAAAATTTACAAAAAGCAATTGGTCTGGGCTATACCGGAATGTATGGCAATGACGTGGAAGAGTTACTGAGAAAAAATTGCGAATGAAACCAGTGTCATGGTTCACCACGAAAATTAGCAAAATTTAGTGTTTTTGAGCTTTGGTGGTAAAGAAGCTGACAGTCATTTAAAATAAATTGACAGGTTCAATATCAGAAACTAATAGTCAGGATAGAAAGGAGCTAATTTATTTTTTTATAATAAGTTTACCTTTTAGCAACACGCTTGCATTTGAATTTTTTAAGCATCACCGCTGCCCCAACACTTTCACCACGCCAGCTAATTTATGCTCAGCACTTTTCAAAGCAGCAATCACAATTTTAGCAGGTGATTGCAGTGCTGAAATGATCTCACCAATAAGTTCATTTTTAGATTTGAGCTTGCTTAATGCGTCTAAATGCTGGTCGCCAATATAGATCTCAGAATCAACAAATGCGCCTTTTAATTCCGGTTTATCAAATCCTGCCTTTCTAAAATCTTTGATCAGTTTTGCAGGAGCATTCCCTGCATTTTTTGCAAATAATACTCCTGAAAAGCCCTTTAAAATATCACTAAACTCAGAATAGTCAGTCTCGGATGAATCAAAGGCTTTCTTTATAAAAGTATTCTTATATACCTTGTATTCAACCTTATTCTCATAGCAAAGTTTTCGAAAATCATTGATCTGAGCTACGGTAAGCCCCGAAGCATCTGCTATATAGAAAAAATTAGAGGCCTTAAACTTTTGACTTAATTCTTCAATAATTGTTGCTTTTTCTTCTCTTGTCATGACTTGTTGTATCGGAATTTCAATTGATACGAATAAGGTATAATGCTAATATACGAATTTATACTAATGATACGAATAAAAGACACACCTGTTTGCCAAAGCACTTCGGTGCGCAGGCACATTACAAGTATTTGCATTAATCTCTTCAAGGCCTCAGCGATGGGCATTAGTATCATTAGTATATTAGCATTTTATTATTAGTATTTTGTAATTTATATTCAAATCTATTATTTGTGCTATTAATAAACAGCTACTAGGCTCTGGTTACTGGGTTCTGGGTTATTTGCTTTCGGTAGGCAGGTTGGTAATTCTTTCTGACATTATTCACTACCATCACCCAGTACCCAGTGCCCAGTACCCAGTAACTAACTTATTATTTTTACTTTATCCCGAGTACTCGAGTCTAATTTTATTTTTAATTAACTTACTTTGCCCCGCACATAAATTTGTACAACATTTAATGATTTATGTGCGGGGCTTTGTTATGTTCTTAATTCTCCAAAGCACTGACATCAACCGCTACTCCCGGGCTCATTGAACTTGTAATAATAATACTTTTTAAATAATTACCCTTTGCCGAAGGTGGCTTTAGTTTTGAAACTTCCTGAATTACTTCGGAAGCATTTTCAGCAATTTTATCAGGTGAAAAAGAGATTTTACCAATGCTGGTATGAATTATACCTGTTTTATCTACTCTAAAATCTATTTTTCCTGATTTTACTTCCTTCACTGCTTTTCCAATATCTTGAGTAACGGTACCTGATTTCGGATTGGGCATTAAATTCCTGGGTCCTAATATTTTGCCCAATTTTCCTACCTTTGCCATTACAGAGGGCATCGTAATGATCACATCAATATCGGTCCAGCCTTTTTCTATTTTTTCTATATAATCCTCCAATCCTACGTGGTCAGCGCCAGCTTTTTTAGCTTCATCTTCTTTTTCAGGAGTACAAAGAGCCAAAACCCTGACCTGCTTACCTGTTCCATTAGGAAGCGTCACTACGCCTCTTATCATTTGCTCGGATTTCCGGGTGTCTATTCCCAACCGAATATGCAGATCAACTGAAGCATCAAATTTTACATAACTAATATCTTTTACAATTTTTGCTGCTTCAGCTAAAGGATATTGCTTATTGTTATCAAATTTTGATAATGCGTTCTTTTTATTTTTTGTAAGCTTGCTCATTTTAAAATACGAAGTACGAATGACGAAGTACGAATTCGTCATTCGTGCTTCGTCATTTGTCCTTTTACAGTAATACCCATACTTCGTGCTGTACCTGCTATTATTTTCATTGCCTGCTCAATCTTAAATGCATTAAGGTCCTGCATTTTTGTTTCTGCTATTTCTTTTATTTGATCCCAGGTAACTGAACCAACTTTATTGCGGTTTGGTTCAGGAGAGCCTTTTTTTACTTTAGCAGCCTGGGTTAACAATACAGCAGCAGGTGAGGTCTTGATGATAAAATCAAATGACTTGTCAACATAAATGGCAATTACAACCGGTAATAATACTCCTTGCTTATCTTTAGTTCTTTCGTTAAATCGGTTACAAAACTCCATGATATTTATACCCTTGGCGCCAAGCGAAGGGCCTACAGGAGGAGCCGGATTGGCCTGGCCTCCTCTTACCTGAAGCTTTAAATACTCTTTTATTTGCTTTGCCATTCTTAGTTATTAGTTAGTTGGTTTATTAGTTATAGTTTATTAGTTTTTAGTCTAAAATATGGCTACTAGTGTAGCAACAATTTAGTTTTGCAACATTAATTTGTAATAAATAGATTCTTTCGTTATTAATCAACAAATGGTTATATGGCTATATGGTTAAATGGTTTGTGATTAGCTGAAAGAGTTACTAATCTCATAGGTTTAAACTCGCTGCTTAATTGCTGGCAATTTAGTTGCCATAAAGCCATATAACCATAAAGCTATATAACCATATAACCATCTTTAAGATTTTTTCTCTACCTGCATATAATTAAGCTCCATGGGAGTGTTTCTTCCGAATATTTTCACCATTACATTCAATTTCTTTTTTTCGTCAAAAACCTCTTCAACGTTACCGGTAAAGCCACTAAAGGGCCCATCCGTCACCATCACAGTTTCACCAACAATAAAAGAAGTCTCAAACTTTTCCCGCTCCTCTGCTGCTTCATCAACATTACCCAAAATTTTATTCACTTCAGATTGACGCAATGGTGTAGGATTTATGGAAGTTCCTCCATCCCTGGAACCTAAAAATCCTATCACTCCGGGAATACTCTTAACAAGATGGGTTACCTCTCCATGAGATAAGTCAGCAGAAACTAAAACGTATCCGGGAAAAAAGTTTTTCTCTCTTATACGTTTTTTACCATTACGAACCTCATAAACCTTTTTGGAAGGAATCAGCACTTCGGGAATAAAATCTTCTAATTTTTGTCTGCTGATCGCCTTATCTAGATAAGATTTAACCTGTTGTTCTTTGCCGGAAATAGCTCTGATCACATACCATTTATGTTCGCTCATAATTGTATCTGAATTTAGATTTTTAGGTTTTAAATAAAGTCTATTTTAGTATTTGCCTTTGTGCATTTAATTATCAGGTTCTGGGTACTGGGTACTGGGTTCTGGGTTGTGAATGCACACTTCTGCTTCGTTTTACTAACACCCAGCACCCAGTGCCCAGTACCCAGCAACTAACTTCATATTTGACTTCACATAATTTTTAGTAATTTGATCCCGAGTACTCGGGATCAAATTACATGGTCATGTTCTAAAACATTTCATACAATATAGTTATACCATTTTCAAATACGGAATCTATTGCCCATATTACTAATGCAAATACTAAGGTGCCAACAATCACTAAGGTGGTACTACTCTGTAATTCGCTGTATTTAAGCCATGATACCTTATAACGCATTTCCTCTACCGTTTCTTTGAATATGGACCTGATTTTGTTGATCTGTTTCATCTTTCAATAAGTTAATAAGTAATTGTTGTATCGGAATTTCAATGTTTAAATGAAATTTATATTCAAATCTATTATTTGTGCTACTAATAAACAGCTACTAGGCTCTGGTTACTGGGTTCTGGGTTATTTGCTTTCGGTAGGCAGGTTGGTAATTCTTTCTGACATTATTCACTACCATCACCCAGTACCCAGTGCCCAGTACCCAGTAACTAACTTATTATTTTTACTTTATCCCGAGTACTCGAGACTAATTTTATTTTTAATTAACTTACTTTGTTATGTTTTTTAAAAAATATCACAATAAAATGCACGGGTGGAGAGACTCGAACTCCCAGCCAATGGTTTTGGAGACCACTACTCTACCAATTGAGCTACACCCGTTTTTAACAATTGGCAGCTCGCCCCGACTGATAAGGCAAGAAAGTGCATGGCGCATAGCGTAGTGCATGGAGCAAAGGTCAAAGCGTTGAACGCCATGCTCCATGCTCTTTGCGCTATGCGCTAACTTATTTTACAATTTCTGTAACCTTACCTGCACCTACGGTTCTGCCTCCTTCACGAATGGCAAAGCTTAAGCCTTTTTCCATTGCAATGGGGTTGATAAGTTTCACATTGAGCGAAATATTATCACCAGGCATAACCATCTCAACTTTATCAGGAAGAAATATTTCTCCGGTCACATCAGTAGTTCTGAAAAAAAATTGGGGACGGTATTTATTAAAAAATGGAGTATGCCTGCCGCCTTCATCTTTTTTCAATACATACACTTCACTTTTGAATTCAGTGTGAGGTGTAACTGATTTGGGAGCACAGACAACCATACCTCTTTTAATATCGGTTTTTTCGATTCCCCTCAATAATAATCCTACATTGTCACCTGCTTGTCCGTCATCTAATATTTTTCTAAACATCTCAACACCTGTCACAGTTGATTTTAAATTCTCTGCGCCCATACCGATAATGTCAACATTGTCACCTGAATGGATAACACCTCTCTCGATCCTTCCGGTGGCTACTGTACCACGTCCGGTAATGGAAAAAACGTCTTCAACCGGCATCAAAAAAGGTTTATCTACAGGTCTCGGAGGAACGGGAATAGATTCATCAATAGCTTTCATGAGCTCTTCAACAGATTTAACCCCCTCTGCATCACCATTTAAGGCTTTAAGTGCAGAACCCTTGATTAAGGGTATTTTATCACCGTCATATTCATATTTGGTTAATAGCTCACGAATTTCCATTTCTACCAGGTCTATCATTTCCTCATCGTCAACCATATCCACTTTGTTCATGAATACAACAATTGCAGGTACACCTACCTGACGTGCCAGCAAAATGTGCTCATGAGTCTGAGGCATAGGTCCATCGGTTGCCGCAACAACCAGGACAGCGCCATCCATCTGTGCAGCGCCTGTTACCATGTTTTTCACATAATCGGCATGACCAGGACAATCAACGTGTGCATAATGGCGTTTTTCTGTTTGGTACTCAACGTGACTCGTGTTAATGGTAATACCCCGTTCTTTTTCTTCAGGAGCATTATCAATTGAATCGAAATCTTTTGCTTCTGCAAGACCCTTTTTTGATAGAACAAGCGTAATCGCTGCTGTTAATGTGGTCTTGCCGTGGTCAACGTGGCCAATCGTGCCAATGTTGACATGCGGTTTGTCTCTTTTAAATTTTTCTTTTGCCATTTTTGATAATTCTTTTTAAAAGTTTAAATAGTTTGTTTGAAAAAGTTGCGTTGTTTAATATGTAAAAATATATTTTTATCCATAAATCTTAATCATTCAATGTCATAGTCATAGTCATTGTCATTGTCTATTGTCATATTGTCTACATTCCCTTATTCCCAGCAAATTCATCGGATGACCCAAACGCACAACCTGGAGAGTCATCCGATGATAACCACCCCTTATTTGTAGAGCCAAGGACGGGAGTTGAACCCGTGACCTCTTCCTTACCAAGGAAGCGCTCTACCACTGAGCTACCCCGGCAAAGCTCATTTGGTAATGACAATCATCAGGGCATCTCTAAAAACTACATATTTCTTAAAACACACCCCTTGCCCCTCTTGATAGAGGGGAATATATGGTGTAGCTTTTAGAGATGCCCAATCATCAATCAGAGCGGGAGACGGGCTTCGAACCCGCAACCCTCAGCTTGGAAGGCTGATACTCTACCAATTGAGCTACTCCCGCCTACAATTGTTATTCCGAGTCCCGAGCAGAGCGAGGGAACTCCTCATATTTAACAGGAGATTCCTCGTTCGCTCTTTCCTCACTACCCATCCCTGCACTCGGAATGACAATCATAAGTGGGGAGAGCAGGATTCGAACCTGCGTAGGCTTACGCCAGCAGATTTACAGTCTGCTCCATTTGACCGCTCTGGTATCTCCCCTCGTGATTTTGAAATTCGAAATTCGAAATTCGAAATTCGAAATCCGAAATCCGAAATCCGAAATCATAAGGGGATAGATAATCCGGAATTAATTTTAAAGGCGCAAAGATAATAGTTTTTATTATATCATCAAATTTTTTTAAAAAATAATCATTTTCTTTTAATAAATTCCTGATTGTTTATAAACCATTCCAGCGTTATTTTAGTACCTCTCTCTAAGCTAAAGGCCGGTTTATAACCCAGGGTCTTCTCAGCTTTAGAAATATCTGCCAGGCTGTGCCTGACATCTCCGGGTCTTTCTGCGCGGTAAATTGGTTTTAGGTTATCTGTATCACCGGTACCTCGTAAATTCAAAGAATTAACCTGTTTACAAATAAGTTGGAATAATTGATTTACAGAGGTTTTTTTACCAGCCGCAATATTAAATACCTGGTTAAAAGCCTGCTCATTCTCTGTAAATGCTGCCTTCATGTTGCCCTGTACGGCATTCTCAATGAATGTAAAATCTCTTGTTTGCCCGCCATCACCAAATATTTCAGGCGATTTATTATTTATGACCGCATTGATAAATATTGGTACTACAGCGGCATAAGCTCCTTTTGGATCCTGTTTCGGACCAAAGATGTTAAAATAGCGTAATCCTATTGTTTTGAGGTCATTAGCAAACACACCGGCATAAAGTTCATTGGTTAATTTGGTTACTGCATAAGGTGATAATGGTTTTCCGATGACTTCCTCAACTTTAGGCAGCTTTTCGCTGTCGCCATATGTTGAAGAAGATGCTGCATAGATAAATCTTTCCACTTTATTATCACGGGCAGCAACCAACATGTTTAAGAACCCATCAATATTTACTGAATTGGTACTTATAGGGTCTTTGATGCTTCTTGGCACAGAACCTAAAGCAGCCTGGTGAAAAACCACATCAATATCCTTGCAAGCCTTTCTGCACGTTTCCGGATCTCTGATATCTCCATTGATAAATTCATAAGAAGTGTGATCTTTAAAAAATTCAATGTTTTTATAAAAACCAGTAGAAAGATTATCCAACACCCTTACCTTGCCTGCTCCGTATAATACGAGATATTCTACAAGATTAGACCCTATAAACCCAGCGCCACCGGTTATCAGGAAAGAAAACCGGGTGAGGTCTTTGGAGTGATATTTTGTTTTGTACATAGATTTGGCAGATAAGAATGCCACGAAACCACTAATTACACGAATTACACTAATTAAGAATTATACTAATTAAATTAGTGTAATTCGTGGTTATATTCTTTTTTTCTTTTCTAACTTTTTCTTTCTTATTTTAAATAACCGCTGTTCTAATTTGCTAACTGCAAAGTTATGCAACGGAAGAAACAGCCCGGCAAGCGCCACGTTTACCATGAGCATGTAAGCGGGTTCACCACCTACCCATTGTTCTATGTACGGGTCTATCAA